>VFKK01000088.1 GCA_009885605.1 Cyclobacteriaceae bacterium
CTTCATCGATGGCAGGAATTGAATTGGATTTTAGCTTGGCAGATATCTGGTATGCTTCTGTGCAGAAATGCTTTGGCTTACCTGCAGGATTGGGAATTTTGATTCTTTCTCCAAAAGCCATTGAAAAATCTGAGAAAAAAGGAGAAAAAGGCCGATACAACAGCCTGAGTTTTATGCTCGAAAATGCGAATGCCTACCAAACTCATTACACACCAAATGTCCTAGGGATCTATTTGCTCAATCGGGTTTTGAAAGATATTCCGTCCATTCAGCAGATTGATGCGACTTTGCGAAGCAGAATGAGCCAACTGGAAAACTGCATCGCGCAGACCAAAACGCTGCGAATGCTCGTGGATAATGCCGAAACCCGAAGCACCACTGTAATGGGAATCGCCGGTGCGGAAGAGCTAATCACTCAGGTAAAAAAGGATGCTGAAAAAGCAGGAATGCAGATGGGCGGAGGCTATGGCCCACTGAAACCGACCAGCTTCCGAATTGCCAATTTCCCTGCAATCACAGATGAGGAGTTTGATGCGTTGCTTGAATTTTTGAAAAAATATTGACAAGTCTTTGGTTTGAAAGCTGAAGTTTGAAAATTTCTGGCTTCAGCTTTCAGACTTCATAATTTGGTAAATCCCAAACACTGTGTCCGCAATTCGAAATCCCGTACTTTTGCGGCATGATTGACTTCAAGCAAATCCTTTCCGTTTCCCTGATTCTCTTTTCTGTGATTGATATTCTCGGTTCTATTCCGATTGTAATCAACCTGCGGAAAAAAGTAGGTCATATCAAATCCGAAAAGGCTACTATTGCCGCGGGAGTTTTGATGATTGTCTTTTTACTGGTTGGGGAGTCAATTTTAAAGCTATTTGGGATCGGAGTGGAGGATTTTGCGATTGCCGGAGCGTTGATCATTTTTGCTCTGGGCGCAGAGATGATCCTTGGAATCGAACTTTTCAAACCAGATCCGGAAGCCACGAGCAGTGCTTCCATCGTCCCAATTGCATTTCCCCTAATTGCCGGTGCCGGTACCCTTACAACCATTTTGACGTTGAAAGCAGAGTTTGAGCAGGTCAACATTGCGATTGGAATTCTCCTGAATCTTGTCTTTGTCTATGCCGTGCTGAAAAGTACTTCCTGGCTGGAAAGCAAACTTGGAAAAACCGGTTTGGATGTCCTGAGAAGGATTTTTGGTATTATCCTGCTTTCGATTGCGGTTAAAATATTCAAGACAAATGTTTTCCCCACTAGTGTTGCATCAGGAATCTAACCGTTTTCTCTTGGGCTTTTTCCTTTTCTTTGCTCCATGATTACCATTTTCACAGATGGCGCTTCCAGAGGCAATCCCGGTCCGGGAGGCTATGGCGCTGTGCTCAAATTTAATAGCCACCGCAAGGAGCTTTCCGAAGGTTTTCGATTGACGACCAATAATCGAATGGAGCTTTTGGCGGTGATCCGTGCCCTCCAGGAACTGAAGATGACCGGAATTCCGGTCACCGTCTACTCAGATAGCAAATATGTGGTCGATGCGATTGAAAAAGGCTGGCTATGGAGCTGGCAGAAGAAAGGCTTCAAAGACAAGAAGAATCCAGATCTCTGGCTGCGTTATATTCCGCTTCATCTGAAATATATGCCGAAGTTTATCTGGGTAAAGGGTCACGCTGGCCATCGAGAAAATGAGCGATGCGACGTGTTAGCGGTTGCAGCTGCCTTGAGTCCCAACTTACCGGCAGATGCGGGGTATGAGGGTTCTATTTAAGAAATTTAAAAAGTAAAAAGTGAGTGGTGAGTTGTAAGTGGTCATCACTACTTACAACTCACCGCTTACAAATTTTACAAAAAAGAATCCATCGTCACCAAAGGCAAATCCTTCCGGTTTTCCTCCAAAAGCGAATGGTATTCCCGGATTGGGTACTGCCATCCTTCGTCTCCAAGTTCCCAAAGAAGCGGAGCCAAATTCTGAACCGCTGCTTTGCATCCCTGCACGATTGCTCCCATTTTTCCGGTTTGCTTCGATAGCACAGCTTCGTTTTCAATTTCAAAAGGTCCTGAAAATCCTTTTTCCTTCAGGATTACCACAAAAGCTCTCCAGTCCATCGAATCTCCCAAACCAAAACCAGGAAGTGTGGCTTCATACTGATGCCTGTCCCATGGGTTTTTGCTGGATGGGATTCCAAGTTTCTCAGCCCATTCAGGACGGATCTGCTGCATGGGATACATATTTCCCCAGAAAGGATCGGGATTGTTTCGGGTTGATTTCACATGAATCCGCTTCAGCCGACTTATTTCGGTATTTTTGATCACATCCACAGGATCGGTGTGTTGCCAGACATCGTGAGAAGGATCGTAGATTTCCCCGTGATTTTTTTCAGGAATGAGTTCGTACATCAGCTTCCTCGCTGCTAGTACGCCAGTCAGATTGTTGTAGGTTCCGGTGAAACCTGAACTTCTCCAGCCTTCCATCGGACAGTTTTCATAGACCACCGTCACGCCTAGATCAGCCGCGTAGCGAATGATCGGAGTGAAAATCCGCTGATATTCGAGGAGATTTTTCTCAAATCCGCCTTCCTCATTTCCAAGTTCGTGATTGTAACCCACGAAAGTTCCGACTTTCACATCGTTTTCATCTCCACCGAGCAAGTGCGCCATTCTGATCAGACGAATGAGGTGATTTTGATTTTTCACCCGGTGGATTGGATCACCGCCGATCAGATTTTCGAAAGCTCCGATGCTTAGACGGAGTTTGGCTTTGTTGAATTTCTCAATCAGAAGTTTGGCTTCCTCCGGACCAAAATTCTTATAATCCAGGTGAGTGGCGACAAAATCATCGCGGGTACTGTCTTTTCTGAAAACACAAAGGTCCAGTCCTTGCACGCCTATTTCAATCGCTTTTTGGATAGTTTGATCGAGGTTGAGTTGATCAAAAGCGGATGTCATGATCCAGATGGGATTTGCCATTGTTTTTTTAGGGTTTATGCGAATGTAAAAATTGATAGGGATTTGGGAAAGGGGAAAGGGGAATAGAGATTTGGAGATTAGAGATAAGGAGAATGGGGGATTAGGGATTGGGGAATAGAGATTTGGAGAATGAGAGATTAGAGATTAAGGTCGCTTCCAACTTCCAAACCTCCAGCTCTTTCACCCCTCCGAATATCGCCTTCTGATCTCTACTTTCCGCTTTTGTCTTTCCCAGATGGCTCTTGCCAAATCGGACGCGATCTGATCAGGTTTTGCTTCGTGGAGGATTTTTTTCAGCCGGTTTTCTCCCAGATCAATTCGGTAACAAATCTGTAAAAGCCGCTCAAAATCCCTGTCCAGGAGTTGGCTGATCGCTTTGGAGAGGAATTCAATCGCTTTCTCCTCGTCAAAGACTTCCTTGATTTCCGGAAGGGTGAAGTCTTTGGCGAGCAAAGAAAAAGTATCAGAGAGGGGAGAGTTTTCCATGATCAAAGATAAAAAAAGCCCGATTTTTCGGGCTTGGGATTATTCTTCAGTTTTTGATTCAGGTATGTCCTCTAGCACTTCAGGAGCCTGAGAACGTACAATTTTATACCAGGAAACCAATTTCTTAATGTCAGAAGTGTAGACTCTTCCTTCATCCACGGTAGGAAGCACATGCTTCATAAAAGCTCTCAGCTCGGAGTCGTCAGGATTGGCATCCAGTCCCAGATCACCTTTGAACTCAGCTTCGATTTTTTTCATCACCGATTCCAAAGGCTCAGCGCCTTCTTCAGTGAGCGTGTATATGGAGATGTCACCGAGGATGGATACTCGCTGGGCCATTCCGGCTACCAGTTTGGTTTTCTTATCATCCAGGCTTTCCAGGATCACGCCTGTTCTGGAAGGTTTCAATATTTTGTACAATCCGGACTTACCGGATACTGTAGCTAGGTCTTTGAAATTCATGGATTAAATTTTTTCAGGATGCAAATATAGAGTTTCAGGTCAATAGATTTCCCCTGTTTCGTATTCCTTGACCAACTCTTCTATAAACTTGACCAATTCTTCCTTTCCCGTGCTACTTTCGGCGGAGGTCACGAAATAATCTGGGATCTCTTCGAAGATCTCCGTGGTCTTTTTTAGAAAAGCTTTGACGTTCTGATCAGTTTTTCCTTTCGATTGTTTGTCAGCTTTGGTGAAGACCAGTACAGAGGGAATGCCCTCAGATCCACACCATGACAAGAACTCCAGGTCAATCCCCTGTGGCTCAAGACGTGAGTCAATCAGGATGAAAACGCCGCAGAGGTTTTCTCTTTTCGTCAGATAAGTACTGATCATGGCTTCCCAGCCATCTTTCACTTTTTTATTGACTTTGGCAAAACCATAGCCCGGCAAATCCACCATGTACCAGCGGTCGTCGATTAAAAAATGATTTATCAGCTGAGTTTTTCCAGGTTTGGCTGAGGTTTTAGCAAGGTCTTTGGTGGCTGTGATCATGTTGATCAGGGAGCTTTTGCCCACATTTGATCTGCCGATAAATGCGATCTCAGCTCGATCAGGTTTGGGACATTTTCCCGGATTATTATTACTGATTACAAAACTTGCTTTCTGGATCATAAACTTTGATTTCCTGACAAAAGTACGATAATCCCGGATTATGCATCGGGATTCGTCATAAGGCTTGGAAATGGACTTGAATTTGTCTGTTTGAAAATTTCTCTAAGCTGGGGCAATTGTGAACCAGAAAATGACATCTGGGAGAGAGATTTTACCCTGGTTTCAAACCCTATCTGACTTGCTAACTCACATTTTTACATTCTTTCCGTCTTTCAACCTCTTGGGATTGGAAGCAACAATTTTCGATTCCTCGGGTTTCTTGAGTAATATTACGCCTTTAACGATTGATCTCTAATGTCTGTAGTTCCATACAAAGATAAACAAGACCCTAAAAAAGCTCAGGTAGCTGAGATGTTCAATAATATCAGCCATCGCTATGATCTGCTCAATCATGTGCTGAGTCTGGGTATTGACATCATCTGGAGAAAAAAGGCGATCAAGCTTTTGCAAAAAGATCAGCCAAAATTGATTCTCGATATAGCGACCGGAACAGGAGATTTTGCGATTGAAGCTTTGGCACTGAATCCTGATAAAATCATTGGGGTGGACATTTCCGAAGGCATGCTTGCCGAAGGAAAAAAGAAAATGAAAAAGCGCGGGCTTGAAGATAAGATCGAACTTCAGATGGGAGATTCCGAAGGCTTGCTTTTTGAAGATAATAAGTTCGATGCGGTGATCGTTTCATTTGGAGTCAGAAACTTCGAAAATCTTGAAAAAGGATTGTCGGATATGTACCGGGTATTGAAGCCCGGAGGAAAGACAGTAATTGTGGAGTTTTCAAAGCCAAAGGGCTTCCCGATGAAACAGGCATACGCTTTGTATTCCAACCATATTCTGCCTCAAATAGGCAAGATTGTATCAAATGACAATTCTGCTTATACTTATCTGCCGGAATCTGTTCAGGCTTTCCCTGACGGAGAAGATTTTCTGGCGGTTTTGAAAAAAGTAGGTTTTACCAGCACTCTATGCAAGCCTCTCACTTTTGGAATAAGTTCGATTTACGTAGGCACAAAATAGCCTTCGCGACTGTTCTGATTTTCTTTTTTTCTGTTCCTTCTTTTTCTCAGGGAATGTTTGGCCTCACAAGCGGGTCAGGGTCCGATGATAAATTATTGTCTTACGGTTTTTTTCTTGCTGCTCATACCAATACGTATCGTTTAAAATACTCAAATGCTTTTTTTGATCCGGCCAATACAACTACAAGTAATTTAGCGTCGATTTATACTCAATTTACCCCCGGATTTTCTTTGGGTTTCGTCGGGATGTTTCGGTTTCACGATCAGGTTCACTTACTGTTCACTCCCAAAGTAGGTTTCTATGAATACCGGACAGAAGTAAACTTTTATGGAGAAGCTTCTACAAACACTCCGGGCGCCGGAAATACAAATAATGAGTTTATTGTAAATGCTCCAACGGTGATTGTGAATGAAGCGACAATGGTGGAGCTACCGATTTTATTTAAGTATCGCTCCACGCGATTCAACAATACCCGGATGTATTTTATAGGAGGGGCGAGCTATCAGTTCCGTACCAAAAGTCAGGAAGAGGCGAATCTGGATCAATTGGTGACAACCGGCAGAGATTTTTCGATCGAGATGGGAATGGGCTTTGAAGTTTATTTCCGCTATTTCAAGTTTGCTCCGGAAATCCGCTTTTCCCATGGTCTGAATAATCTCTATCAGGCCGAAAATACCATCCCTGAGATCCGTGATGCTATCTCCTCCATCAAGAATAAGTCAATTACAATCTATCTGAATTTCCAGTAAGGGAATACAGAAAGTGGCAATTTTTGCTAATTGCCATTACGCAGGGGAAAATCCTGACTCACCTTTTTTCTAAATCAGTTATCTTGCCGTCATGGAAAAGAAAATTGCGTTGATTACCGGAGCTACTTCGGGAATTGGCCGTGCCTCTGCTATCACTTTAGCCAAAATGGGTTTTCACATCATCGCTACAGGAAGAAGGACTGACCGCCTGGAAGAATTAGGATCTGAAATGCCGAAAGGAATTGATTTTCTCCCATTGGTTTTTGATGTGAGAGATCGTGAAACTGTGATGGAAATCCTCGGGAACCTTCCCGAAAACTGGAAAAATGTAGACGTCCTTCTTAATAATGCAGGTAATGCACATGGCATGGATCCAATCCAGTCCGGAAATATGGATGATTGGGATGCAATGATAGATATCAATGTAAAAGGCTTGTTGTACGTTTCAAAAGCAATTATGCCCGGAATGTGTGAGCGTAAATCCGGGATGATTATAAATATCGGGTCTATTGCCGGAAAGGAAGTTTACCCAAATGGCAACGTCTATTGCGGTTCCAAACATGCTGTGGATGCGATCACCAAAGGAATGCGAATGGACCTGAATCCATTCGGAATCAGAGTAGTCGCAATCCATCCGGGACTAGTGGAGACCGAGTTTTCGCTGGTAAGATTCAAAGGGGATTCGAAACGTTCTGAAACAATCTATCAGGGATACGAGCCACTTGTCGCTCAGGACATTGCGGATATAATAGAATTTGCCGTAAATCGTCCGGCTCATGTGGTTTTGGCAGATATTGTTGTTTTGCCGACGGCACAAGCTTCTGCAACTTTGGTAAAAAAAGACCTGAAATAAGCAATGAAAAATATACTTTACTTCCTGGCATTGTCAGTACTTTCAATGGCTTGTGCTTCTGATAAAGGAGATGGTAAAGTCATGGAACCAGAAGCTGAAACGCCGAAAGACAGCCTTCAAGTTTCTGAAACTGTTGGGTTGACAGAACTTGAGGGAATGTTGATAAATCAAGGGTTGGTTAATATCGAAGAAGTCATTCCAGGACTGAAAGTTGAGCTCATGTATTCAACTACCGATAATTTCTTTGAACAGGATGTTTACGGAGATTTGACCCATGCGTATTTGCAACCTGAGGTTACGGATCGATTGAAAAAAGCTCAGGAAATGCTTCAAAGTGAATATCCGAATCTGACTTTTCTGGTTTATGATGGCGTTCGTCCACTCAGTGTGCAGCAGATTCTTTGGGATAATCTGGATAAGCCGGATAGCATCAAACCGCTTTATGTGGCTGATCCGAGTGTCGGAAGTTTACATAATTTCGGAGTGGCAGTTGACCTGACCATTTTTGATATTGAAGCCGGAAGACCGATTGACATGGGAACAGCCTATGATTTCTTTGGCTATGAAGCCTATCCTGACCGGGAATTGGAAATGATGGCTGAAGGCAAAATCACTCGTGCCCAGGTTGCCAATCGGGAGATTCTTAGGAAGGTAATGAAGGCGTCAGGATTTACCGGAATAGGTTCGGAATGGTGGCATTTCAATGCATTCTCGAGAAAAGAAGCAGGAGAGAAATTTGAAATTGTGAAGTGATTTCGGATTTCGGATATGTGATTTATGATTTCGGATTTATTCTGAATTTGATTTTCAATTAACGATTAACCTTTAACCATTAACCATTTACCAAATACTAACAACCAATAACCCAAAACTATGAATCTCAAACCCACCCTAATTACGCTTGGATTGCTTCTGAGCGTTGTTTTCATCGCTCCGGCTCAGCAGTTCAAAGCCTTGGTTTTCAGTAAGACAGCAGGATTCCGCCATCAATCCATTCCTGATGGAGTAGTAGCACTTAAGAAAATGGGAGAAACCCATGTTTTTGATGTTTATACGACTGAAGATGCGAGAGCTTTCACCGATGAGAATCTCGCAAAATATGACGTTGTCATTCTGATGAGTACTACTGGAACGATCTTTAATGATGAGCAAAAAGCGGCTTTCCAGAAATATGTACAAAGCGGAAAAGGTGTAGTCGGAATCCACTCAGCCACAGATACCGAGTACGAATGGCCTTGGTATAATCAGATGATCGGAGCGTATTTCTTGGCGCACCCAAAGCAGCAAACTGTCAGACTTCAGGTTTTGGACAAATCTCACCCATCTACCTTCCATTTGCCTGATACCTGGCTTTGGACAGACGAATTGTACGAATTCAAAAATATCAACCCGAATATCAAAGTTCTGATCAATGCGGACGAAACCAGCTACACAGTGGCGAAGGGAAACGGACCAAATCACCCAATGGCCTGGTATCATGAGTTTGACGGAGGAAGATCTTTTTACACGGCTTTAGGCCACGTAGAGAGCGCTTTTCAGGATCCTGATTTTCTGAAGCATTTATACGGTGGTATCTGGTGGGCAGCAAAAGGTCATCCGTTAAAATAATCCGGAATTTTCCGAAATCAGGAACTTAAAGCCCTGATTTCGGTTTTCTAACAAAACTCAACAATCCCATGCTGAAAGCACAAGCAAGACCTGTTCACCTCTACATGGAGGCAAATCCTAATCCGAACTCTTTGAAGTTTGTCGCCAATTTCATGTTGGCGGATGATGGAATAAGTTTCGATTACCCGGATCTGGAAAGTGCAGGAAACAGCCAATTGGCAAAGGAGCTTTTTAATTTTGCTGCTGTTCAGAGAGTATTTATTGCCTCAAATTTCGTCACAGTGACCAAAACTGGAGATGTGGAATGGTCAGAAATTCAGACAATTATCCGAGATCATATCAGACAATATCTTGAATCAGGACAGGCAGTGGTGCAGGTTACTTTTGATAAAGATCCGCTATTCGATGAGAACGATTCTGAGATAGTGAAGAAAATCAAAGGCATTCTGGACGAATACATCCGACCTGCTGTAGAGCAAGACGGCGGGGCTATCGTTTTCCATTCTTTTCAGGACGGAATCGTGAAAGTTCTCCTTCAGGGATCTTGTTCCGGTTGCCCATCGAGCACTGTCACGCTGAAGGCCGGAATTCAAAACCTGCTTACCCGTATGCTTCCTGAGGTAAAGGAAGTTCAGGCAGAGGGAATCTAATTTAATATTTGCCTCATGGGAAAACGAGACTGGTCTTGGGCGATTCTGGGAATCCTGGCTCTCGTAGTTCGCTATTTTGCAATACAGAACCCGGAGGCTACAGATACTATTTATTCAAGAACATTCTTTCCGGGAATCCGGAACATTATTGATCTGACGCTGGGAAATTTGCCATTTCCCAGCGTTTATCTTTTTATACTCCTCTTGTTGCTGATTCTTGGACTTTATTTTCTAAAGTTCAGCAGAAGAATTGGCTGGAAAGAAAGAGCTTTTTATAGCGTCAAGGCTTTGGCAAATGGTCTGGGAGCCTTAGTTTTTTTCTTCCTCATCCTTTGGGGATTCAACTATCAGCGAACACCGATTTTCCAACAGCTCGGACTCAAGCCCAAGGCTTTGGACTTATCGGAGTTGAAAGAAGAGATTTGGATTACCCAGCGGCTCGTGCTTCAATATCGGGGAATCATCACTCAGGATACGACTGCGATTACCGAAACACTCCCTTACCCCGAGTTGGAAAAAATAGTACGAACCAATGTGGGTCAAAACCTGGATATACTTGGTCTCAATTTTACCGGAAATCCAAGAACCAAAATGTTTCCTCCGGATGGTTTTATGAGGAAAATGGGGATTCTGGGAATCTATTTTCCTTTTACCGGCGAGAGTTATATCGACCCGACTTTGCACCCGCTGGAGCAGCCTTTCACTATCGCACACGAAATGGCCCATAGCTATGGAGTGACAGATGAGGGCGAGGCTAATTTTATTGCCTGGGTTATTTGCAGCAATAGCGACGATCCTTTACTTCGATATTCTGGCCAGTTACGTTTATTGATGTACCAGTTTCGGGATTTTTATCGGATTGCTCCTGATGAATACAAAGCATTTATGAAGACTCTGGATAGGGGAATCATGAATGACTTGCTCTCACTTCAGAAGGCGACTGAATCGGTCAAGCCTTTTTCGCTTGAACTCAGCCGAAAATCCAATGATATTTTTCTGAAATCTCAGGGCGTAAAAGCCGGAGTGAATAGCTATCAGCAACTCCCCATGCTAGCATTTGCCTGGCGGGACCGAATGAAAGGGGATTGAATTCAGGAAAAAATCAGTTCAATAACCCGGGTCTTAATTCTGGATGATTTTCTTACGATTTCCTACCCATACTCCCAGGATGACTGCGGCTATTCCGAGATAATGTCCAAATAGTAAAACTTCGCCATCCAATACTCCCCAGAAAATAGCAACCACAGGAATCAGGTAAGTCACATTACTGGCGAAAAGTGGTGAGGCAGTCTTCACCATGATATTGAAAAGAATGAGGGCGATTGCCGTACCCATCACCCCCAATAAAGTTATAAATCCCAAAGCTCTCAAAGCACCCTCATGCGTGACCACCTTGTAAGAAAACTCCGTTCCTGCCATGAGATAAACCAAGGCAAGCGGCAAAACCATCAAGAGTGATATCGCGGTGATTTCGATGGATTTGAGTGAACTGAAGCGGGTTTTGATCAGGTGCAGATTGAAGCTATAGCAAATACAGGCTAAAATCACAAAAAGGGCATATCCGTTAATTCCTGAAAACGAATCAAGTCCTGAGCCTTCTTTCAGCGTGATCAACACCAAGACACCAATAAATGCGATTACCAATCCGATGGCGTTTCGTCTTGTTATTTTAGACTTGAAAAACAAAGCTCCGATTATCACTACAAACAAAGGTGTCAATGCATTCAAAACTCCGGTCAATGAACTGCTGATTCTGGTCTGTGCGGTAGGAAAAAGGAATGCAGGAATGAAACTTCCTAAAAGACCAATTAAAATCAGGTTTTGAGCCTGTTCACTTGAAAGTGTTTTGATGCGGGGAAGGGAAAGCGGCAGGAGGAAAGTGGCAGCCGCTACGATTCGATAGGCACCGACCTCTCCGGGCGAAAATACTTCGAGTCCTCGCTTGATCAGTATAAAAGAACTCCCCCAAATTAGGGCAAGTATTCCAAGCAAAACCCAGTTTTTAAGGTTGCTGTGATTGGTGGTTGGTGTCATTTGCCGGCAGAAGAAAAGCTTTTCCGCTGCAAAAGAAGCAATTCCCCCGCAGTTTTATTGCAAAAAAATCAGAGCCAAAAATATTTAATGGAAAATGATTGAAAGAAGAATGTTGTGGGTTCAATTTTTTGATTGATTCATTCGGAAAGACAAAAAAAGAGCAACCTCCAAAAACCGGAAAGTTGCTCTTTGTTATTTGGTTTTAAGATTCAACCGATTCCTTAAAATTCGTAATCTGCGTACACTTCTGAAACCTGATTCAGGATCTCGGAGACATGCTGATATGTTTCGGCAGTGACCATTTCAGTTCTGAAGGTTTTGAAATTTGGCATCCCACGGAAATAACTGGTGTAATGGCGTCTCATTTCCAGGATTCCCTGCTTTTCACCTTTCCATTCTACGGAAAAGTCAAGATGCTTTTTCGCTACTTTGATTCTTTCATCCAAATCGGGTGAAGGAAGGTTTTCACCGGTTGCGAAGTAGTGTTTGATTTCATTGAAAATCCACGGATACCCAATCGAAGCCCGTCCGATCATCATCCCATCCACATTGTATTTATTCTTGTATTCCAAGGCTTTCGCAGGAGAATCGATGTCTCCGTTTCCAAAAACTGGAATATGTAGTCTCGGATTGTCTTTGACCAGGTTCAGATAGCTCCAGTCAGCCTCACCCTTGTACATCTGCTGACGCGTGCGGGCATGAATGCTGATTGCCTGAATGCCAATGTCCTGAAGCCTTTCTGCCACTTCCACAATTCTGATTGTATTCTGATCCCAGCCTAATCGGGTTTTTACTGTCACGGGAATATTTACGCGCTTGACGATCTCAGCTGTCATGGACACCATTTTATCGATATCCAGCAGGATTCCCGCTCCGGCACCCTTGCATGCTACTTTATGAACAGGGCATCCGTAGTTGATATCCAGGATATCCGGACCTGCTTCTTCGGCTATTGCAGCTGCTTCCCGCATAGATTCGATTTCGTTTCCGAAAATCTGTATCCCGATTGGTTTTTCGTAATCGAAAATATCCAGCTTTTGAATACTTTTTGCAGCATCTCGTATCAGCCCTTCGGAACTGATAAATTCTGTGTACATGAGATCTGCACCATTTTGCTTGCATACTGCCCGGAATGGCGGATCGCTCACGTCTTCCATGGGTGCTAATAGCAATGGGAACTCGCCCAACTCCAACTTTCCTATTTTTACCACTACTGTATTCTAAAATTGCGCTTAAATTTACCTCAAATATGGAGATTTACGAAACCGAATCAGAAATAGCCAAACGAAAGAGTTGGCTTTTATCCCTGGTAGTCATTGTTTTAGTCACTTTAGGAGTTCTGATCGCATTGCAGGGTGCTGCCCTGGCCATCGTTCCCGGTCTTTTTAATATCACTCTGGAGGATATTTTAGGTCTGATGAATGGAAATTATGATGTTCCAAATGGCCGAATGGCAATGCTTCTTGTTCAGGGAATTGGCTCAGGAATCGGATTCTGGCTGGCTGCCTGGATTATTTCCAACAGGATAGACAAAGCAAATCTGCGATGGGATGTTCAGCTTTCCAGATTTAGTCTTAAAGGAGGAGCACTGGTTGTTGTTCTCACAGTTGGAGCAATGCTTTTCAATGCGTTCCTGGTTTATTTTAATAATCAGCTTGTCATGCCCGAGTTTCTGGTGGAAACGGAAGCCTGGATGAAAAAGATGGAGCTGCAAATGATGGAGCTGACCAAATTTTTGACTGATTTTCAGACTATCCCTGAGTTGTTGATTGGGATTTTGGTGATAGGTATACTAGCGGGTATCGGTGAAGAAATGTTTTTCAGAGGAGTGATCCAACCCAAAATGCATTTCTATACAGGTTCAGCTCACTTGGGAATATGGCTCACTGCTATTATTTTCTCAGCGATCCACATACAATTCTATGGATTTTTGCCACGGGTCTTCTTAGGTGCGGTTTTTGGCTATTTATATATGTATTCCGGAAGCCTGGTTTATCCGATCCTTGCACATATTTTCAATAATTCCTTTACAGTGATCATGGTTTACCTGGCCAACCAGGGCATGATCGACTTTGATCTTGAGTCTACCGATGAGGTGTCTTATCCTGTTGCAATCTGTGGGTTGTTGGTTCTTTTGGCTGGAATCTTTTACTTTAAGAAAATGAATACCACCGGGAATGGAGAATTGGATTAAGGTTTTTGAAGATGGCATGCAGGTGAGGGCCGAAATAGTGAAAGGAATCCTGATAGAAAATGAAATCCAAGCTGTGGTTCTCAATAAAAAAGAAACCATTTACCAGATCTTTGGAACTTACGAAGTATTGGTAAAAAGAGAGGACGCAATGAATGCCACCAAATTTATCCAAAATGCAATCACGTTTTAATATTAACAATTACAGCAATCTGGGCCAAAGGGCTATCACAGCAGTGATTGGAGGATTGATTGTGGTTGTGGGAAGTATTTATTCGGATTGGACTTATTTTTTAATTTTTGCCTGCATTCTGGGTTTCTCGCAGATGGAATTCTATAAACTTACAGGTCTCGATGGAATGCTCCCGCTTCGGAGTTTCGGAACCTTGTTGGGTCTGATGCTCTTTTCCCTCACCTTTTTGATAGAGAAGGAACAGTTTCCAAATGAATACTTATACCTGATTTTTCCGATCGTCTCTTTGACTTTTTTCATCAAACTTTACAAGAAAACAGATAAAAAACCCTTCACCGGAGTTGCATTCACCTATTTGGGGATTTTCTATGTGGCAGTTCCCTTTTCCCTTTTGAACTTAGCGGTATTTTCGGTGGATCAAATCTATCATTATGAAATCCTGATTGGTTGTTTGTTGATTCTTTGGGCAAGTGATACAGGGGCCTATTTCGCAGGAACCAGATTTGGCAAGACGAAACTGTTTGAACGGGTTTCTCCAAAAAAATCCTGGGAAGGGTTTTTGGGCGGGGCATTCTCGGCAATTGCTGTGGCATTTGTGATAGCCCGGTTCTTTCACACCATTGAAGATTGGAAATGGTTGGTAATCTCCGGAATCATCATCATTGCCGGAACTTACGGGGACTTGATCGAGTCACTTTTTAAGCGCTCTATCGAGATAAAAGACTCAGGGCAGGGCCTTCCCGGGCATGGTGGATTTATGGACCGTTTTGACGGATTGCTATTATCGGCACCATTTATTACCGCATTTTTGAAAATCTTCTAATTCTTCCCCGGGGAAACTGAAAATCTGATTAATATTGCAGTGCATATCAAAAAACTAATTACGACCCGAATATGGCTTACATTGAACCGGCTCCCATAGTAGATAAAGAGAATCCATTGGAGTCAATGATGGAAAGATTCAACATCGCAGCAGAGAAGCTTGGACTCTCTGAGGAGGTGTATAACGTATTGAAAAATCCGGCAAAACAAGTCATTGTTTCTCTCCCAATTACCATGGATAATGGTAAAATCCAGGTGTTCGAAGGGATTCGTGTCATTCACTCCAATATCTTAGGACCTGCCAAAGGTGGAATTCGTTTCGCCCCGGATGTACATATCGATGAGGTGCGTGCCCTCGCAGCTTGGATGACCTGGAAATGTGCTGTAGTGGATATTCCTTTTGGTGGAGGTAAAGGCGGCGTTCGCTGCAATCCCCGGGAAATGTCCAAAGGTGAAATCGAACGACTAGTTCGTGCTTACACACTTGCATTGATTGATGTTATCGGGCCTGATAAAGATATTCCTGCACCTGATATGGGAACAGGTCCAAGAGAAATGGCATGGCTGATGGATGAATATTCTAAAGCACATGGAATGACTGTAAACGCTGTTGTGACAGGCAAGCCGTTGGTTCTCGGAGGATCTTTGGGGAGAACAGAAGCTACCGGTCGAGGCGTAATGGTCACAACATTGGCAGCGATGCAAAAATTGAAAATCAATCCGTTCCAGGCTACTTGTGCAGTGCAGGGTTTTGGAAATGTAGGCTCCTGGGCTGCTTTGCTTTTGGAAGAAAGAGGATTGAAGATTGTTGCGATCTCGGATCATACAGGAGCCTTTTACAACGAGAAAGGAATAAATATCCAGGAAGCTATCCAATACAGAGACTCTAATAATGGTATCCTTCAGGGATTCACTGGAGGAGACAGACTTCCTGATGCAGGAGACTTATTTGCTTTGGAGGTTGATGTGTTGGTTCCGGCGGCAGTTGAAGACGTGATTACGATCCATAATGTGGACAAAATAAAGGCAAAATTGATTGTAGAAGGAGCCAATGGGCCAACTTCTGCAAGAGCTGATGCCATCATCAATAAAAAAGGAATCATGGCAGTGCCTGATATCCTGGCAAATGCAGGTGGTGTGACCGTATCTTATTTTGAGTGGGTGCAAAACAGATTAGGCTACAAATGGACTGCGGATCGTGTAAACAGACGTTCAGACAGAATCATGAAAGATGCTTTCAACAACGTCTATGCTACATCCTTGAAGTACGAAGTTCCTTTGAGAATAGCAGCTTATATCGTCGCAATCGATAAAGTAGCAAAGACATACAATTACAGAGGAGGCTTTTAAGGAAGTTCAATCAAAAGATTATTTTATCTTTGAGGCGCAGGAGACATTCTGCGCCTTTTAGTTTTACGCATATGACTATACACAAAGAAGGAAGGGTATTATTGTTTTGGCTACTGATTATCCTGGCCGTTGCTAACTACCTGATATATTATTTCTTACCCGAGGAGCGACTCCTGATCAATGTGGCATTCCTGGGAAGTTTGGTGATTTACCTTATTATACTGCAGTTTTTCCGCAATCCGATCTTCCCGCTTCCAAATGACGAAGGACTTGTTTTTGCTCCTGCAGATGGGAAAGTGGTTGTAATAGAGGAGACTTTCGAAGGAGAATACTTTAAAGAAAATAGAAAGCAGGTATCCATTTTTATGTCCCCGATCAATGTGCATGTGAACCGATCTCCGATAAAGGGCGTAGTTGAGTTTTTTCAATATCATCCCGGAAAATACCTGGTGGCTTGGCATCCAAAATCAAGTACCGAAAACGAACGGACGACAATGGTGATAAAAAATGCAAATGGCACCAAATTACTCGTGCGGCAAATTGCCGGAGCTGTGGCCAGAAGGATCAAATGGTATGTGAAAGCAGGATCAGAACTCGAGCAGGGTGGAGAATTTGGATTTATTAAATTCGGTTCGCGTGTGGATATTTATATTCCGCTTAATGCAGAGATTCTGGTCACCCTCAATCAGGTGACCAAAGGAGCACGAACGCCTATCGCCAGACTTAAAGCTTAATCTAAACTCCCGGAAGGGAGTTTTTTAGTTTGGTTTTCTGCTTATATCCCCAATAGCCCAAACCAAGGCAAACCCAAAAGAGGATCAAGCTAACCCATTCAAAAGTCCTGCGCTCAGAAGCTTTTTCATCAATCTGTTTATCACGTTCCGCCACGGCTCTTTTCAGGGCCTGCACGTCTTGTTCCAGCTTCAACGTGATAGATTTATAATCTTCTTTTTCCTGAGAAATCGTGGTGTTCTCTATTGCTCCACTCAATCTCAGCTCGTCCATGATCAGGTTATCTTTCACAATGATTCTCTCGAGCCATTCGTGGGATTCGATCATGTCTTTCTTGGTTCGGCTCCCAAAAATTCCGGATTTTTTGTTTTCAGAGGACTTCCATTGTGCATGAAGCTGATCTCGTTCCTGGACCATCATTTCCAATTTTGCCTGGGCAAATACCATGGAGGAAGAGATAAAAAAGAAAAAGAGGAAAAGACTTTTCATTTTGGGTAGTTTTCTCTCTCTGCTCAAAGCCTATGCCTTATTTCTTCCAGGCCCTTGTCATTTCTTTTTTGCCCAGTGGACCAGGCAATATTTCCACTTCGAGCGCAAGGTCTTTCAGGTCCCGCCTCAATTTACCAACTGCACAGTAAGTAGTAAATACTGCTCCGGGATTCATGACCTCTACCACATTTCCTAATAATTCTTTTTTCCACACATCCGGTTGTTTTTTTGGCGCAAATGCATCAAAGAAGACCACGTCAGTGGGGTATAGTTGAGCATCTTCGAGCTTTATATTTTCCTTCTTCATATTGAAATATTCCGAGAGGATTACTCCCTCATTCCATGGAGCGTCATGCAGTGCCTTGAAATACTTATGATAATGCCAGATGGAGTGGTCCTGCTCGATATAATTAAGACGGGAATATATTTCCTCAGAAAGGGGAAATGGCTCGATGGTATGGTATAAAACAGGGATTTGATTTTGTTCGGCCCAGACCAGCGTTAGCCAGGCAGTTAAGCCGGTACCAAAACCAACCTCAAAAATTCGGATAGGCCTCTTTGTTGGATTTCGCATTAGCCATGAATCCATCCCATAAAGCATATAAACATGGATAGTTTCCCGGAAAGCTCCATGGAAACTATGGTAGGTTTCTTTGAGCTCTTCATGATAAATGGAATGAGAGCCATCGTCAGTCGTGATAATTCTTAATTTATCACTCATATTTTATGGATTAATGCCACACAGTATGCAGAAACACCCTCTTCTCTACCCACAAATCCGAGTTTTTCGGTGGTAGTGGCTTTGATCGAAATAGCACTTTCGGGCACATTCATCACCTCAGTAAGACACATTTTCATAGTTGGAATATGAGGATTGACCTTTGGCCTCTGCAGGCAAATAGTGGTATCAATGTTTCCTATTTCATATCCGCTTTCCCGAAGTAAAACCATCACTTCTTTGAGCAGGATTTTGCTGTCGATTCCTTTAAATTTTGGGTCGGTGTCCGAGAAATGATACCCGATATCTCTCAAATTTGCGGCTCCAAGTAGAGCATCGCAAATCACGTGAATCAAAACATCCGCATCGGAATGACCCACCGCGCCAGTCTCATGCTCCAATTTGATTCCACCCAGCCAAAAATCATATCCGGCTTGAAGTTGATGCACGTCATAGCCAAAACCTATTCTGAAATTATTCATGCTGTAATTGATTGGTAATAAAGTACGGAAGAATTTTCCTCGCAGAGCAATTGATTCGCCCAGGTCATGATCCCTTCAGCTTCTAATTTTGATTTAGTTTCGAATTCTGACCAATACAAATCAGGGCTTCCAAGATTAGCTGCGAAAGCGAGATTCATGACTCGATTAAGCAATTGGATCGATTCATAAGTTTTCATTGCTTCACCCTGATTTTTGATTTTTTGGAGCGATTCGGGCGATATTTCCTGGTGAAGGAAATCATTGATGACCTCATCCAGCGCGTTTTCTGCAAGTTCCGCAGAGATTCCTTGCTCCATCTTTCCCGAAAAAACCAACAATCCCGGATCTGTTGATCCCAGAATATAGGCTCCGACTGAGGCAAAAAGTTTCCCATTTTTCACCAATCGCTGTTCCAATATGGAGGATTTTCCAAAACCCAAAAGATCGGATACCAAATCGGCTTCCAGATATCCTGGATCACCTTTAGCAGGCATTTTGAAGGCCTTGTAAAGTGCGTCAGTCGGGACTTTTGATTGAATGGCCTTAGTTTTCTTTGCTTTTTGAGGATCGTCCTGCAGAATAGATGCCTTTGAGATATACTGACTTGGAATAGGTTCAAACCATTTTTTGGCAAGTCTTTCCACTTCCTGAGGGGTCACATCTCCGCCCACCACCAAAATTGCATTGTCCGGGGTGTAATGAGTTTGGTAAAAATCCCAGACGTCTTCTCTCGTATAGCCAACAATATCTTCCAGATTTTGGCCGATTGTGGGCCAGCGGTAAGGATGCTTTTCAAATGCCAAATCCCTGAAATGATGCCAGACATCGCCATAAGGTTGATTCAGGTAGCGTTGTTTATATTCTTCTGTCACTACTTTGCGCTGAGTTTCGATGGTTTTTTCGCTCAGAGTAAGTTGAAGCATTCGGTCTGATTCCAGCCAAAAAGCTGTCTCGATATTTGAAGCGGGCAATGTGATGTAGTAATTGGTAATATCCGAACTCGTAAAGGCATTGCATGACCCCCCAACGCGCTCTAATTCCCGATCGAAGACCGGAACATTTGCCGAACTGCCAAACATCAAATGCTCGAAGAAATGAGCTAATCCTGTTTTTCCCGGGATTTCGTTTTTTGAACCCACTTTATAAAGCAGATTTACAACGGCCATTTTGCTGCTGTGATCCTCGTGAACGATCACTTCCAGGCCGTTATTCAGGTAAAATTTATGATAAGGGAGCATGGATTTCTTTACGTGCAAAGCTAAGATATTCACTGAATATCGGATTTCTGTTCAATTTCTTTAAAGTCGAGTTAAGTCATTATTGTTTTGACTTTTTCCGGTGTGGATTTGTGTAACCACTGGTGGAAGCTATCCTGTTATTATGCAAAAAAAACCGAACTTTGAATGGATTCCCTAAGTTAGCTTCCCAAAATAGACATCTCCTTACCTACCCATGAAAAAACACTGCGTAGAGCTCAATCAAACCGGTCAATTTTCACAATTTTTTCTCGATTACCTGAATGAAAAGGAGCAACTGAAGCCTTTTTACGCACATTCACCCAAAATCGAAAGTTTCAAAGAAGCAATAAATGCAAAGAATTTTTCTTCCGGGCAGCGAAGCACTTTGGTCGCTTCACTCAGAAGTCAATATAAAGGGTTGGAACTTGGTGAGATAACGGAGGCAAATATCGAAAGCCTTGCGAATGAAAAAACATTTACCGTGACCACCGGTCATCAATTGAATCTTTTCACCGGACCGCTTTATTTTATTTATAAAATTGTTTCAACCATAAATCTCGCCAGGAAGCTCAAAAGCAATTATCCTGAATTTCATTTTGTTCCGGTTTATTGGATGGCCTCGGAGGATCACGACTTTGATGAGATTAATTATTTCAAACTGGATGGGAAAAAATACCAATGGAAAAGTAATCAAACGGGTGCGGTTGGTGATTTCGAATTGGATGAAAGCTTCAAGGCTTTTTTGAAAACCATTTCTTTCGCTCCTGACTTTTTCAAAGAAGCCTATTCTAGTTCCATAACGCTTGCAGTGGCGGTCAGAAAATATGTCCATTTCCTTTTTGCCAAAGAAGGGCTTTTGATTTTGGACGGAAATGATCAGGAATTAAAGCGATCATTCAGTAAAGTCATTTTAGAAGAACTGATTCAGCATACCCCTTTTGCAAAAGCTACTCAAAACAGTGAAAAACTGGCTTCTCTGGGCTACAAAAGCCAGATTTTTCCCCGAGAGATTAATTTTTTCTACCTGGTCAAAGGAATTCGGGAGCGAATAGAAAAGACTGAAAACGGATATGCTGTTCTGAATACTGATTTGAGATTTTCCGAATCAGAGATCCGCGAATTAGTTGAGCAACATCCTGAGCGCTTCAGTCCGAACGTGGTTCTGAGGCCACTTTATCAGGAGATGATTCTTCCCAATTTAGCGTATCTGGGAGGACCTGCCGAGGTTATTTACTGGCTGCAATTGAAAGGGATTTTTGATCATTTTAAGGTTCCGTTTCCGGTTTTATTGCCAAGGAATTTTGGATTGATTCTGGACAAAAAGATTCAAAAAAAGATTGAACAGATCGGGTGGGATCACTCAGATATTTTTCAGGATTATGAAACCTGGAAAAGGCAATTCGTTTTGGCAGAATCAAGTATGGATATCAAGCTTGAAAAGCAGAAAGAAACGTTGGCATCGATTTTTGATCAGACCGGAAGCAAAGCTGCTGAGCTTGAGCCAAGTCTGAAGAATGCATTTGAGGCTGGAAAAGTCCGTTCTTTAAAAATCCTCGAGCAGATGAGCGTCAAGTTGCGGAAGGCGGAGGAAACCAGGCTCAGGATTCATCTTGAGCGAGGTGCGGTGATCAGGGATTTTACACTGCCCGGGGGAAGTCCTCAGGAGCGTGTGGTAAACATGATGCAGTTTTATCTGGACAATCCGGGATTGATTGAAGACTTGTTGGATTGTTTTGATCCGCTTGATTTCCGAATGATGGTGCTAGAACTATGAAGGAAGAGAAGGCCAAGCTTAGGGAGCTTTACAAGTCGAAGAGAGCGCACTTGATTTCGGCTGAGAAACTTCACTACTCATTTGAAATCATGAATCAATTCAAAGTTTGGCTTTCTGGCAGAGATCGCCTCACTCATTTCCATTTATTTTTCCCTATCGAAAAGCAACATGAGGTCAACACTTATATTATAAAGGAGTACCTCGAGGCTAATCAAAAGAAAGTTTACACTTCAATAATCAAATCAAAGAGTTTGGAAATGGATACTTTGCTCCTAAATCCAAAAACTGTTTTTGAGGAAGGAAAAATTGGAATTCCCGTTCCGGTTAATGCCGAAAAAGTGGAAACAGAAGAACTTCAGGTTATTTTAGTGCCTTTGCTGGTATTTGATAAAACTGGAAACAGAATTGGCTTTGGGAAAGGCTATTACGATGTTTTTTTAAATGGACTGAAGCCGGAAGTAATCAAAGTGGGCTTGAGTTATTTTTTGCCTGAAGAAAATATTCCTTCCGAAAAGCACGATATGCGATTGGATTATTGCATCACTCCGGAAAAAATATTTACATTTTAAGTAGTGTTTCCACTTCAAACTTTTACAATGAAAACAGTCGTACTAATTTTCGCAGTGTCCCTGATTGCACTGACAGGCTTTAGAAATGATGCCAAAGCACAAATCCTGGAGTACAATACTATGATTGGTTTCCGCGCCGGAACCTGTGTCGGAGGATCTATAAAACAATTTGTTGCTCCACAAGGGGCTGTCGAATTGATGGTTTACAATAGATGGGATGGATGGGTGAGCGCATTATTATATGAGCACCACATGGATATTCGGGAATTCAGAGGGATGGAATGGTATTTTGGAGGAGGAGCACACTATGGTGTTTGGAAAGAAGGTAAGGGCTTACCACCCTGGACGGACAGGAGTAACCAGGATTGGACTGCTTATGGAGTTGACCTGATAGTAGGCATTGATTACAATATCAACAATTCCAACTTTTATATTGCGTTTGACTGGAAACCAGCATATAATTTTCAGGACTTCACTGGACTTTGGGAAGATGAAGCAGCCTTCACTTTGAGATACGCATTTTAAATTTATTGAATTAGGGAAAAATGAAACCGTTTTTTAGAGTTTTAGTAAAAAAATAGACCAATTGATAAAAAAATGAACCCATAAAATATTCTTTATGCGTTTTTTGATTTTTTTAATTCTACGATACTGTTCAAAAAAGAATAATATTTTGACATTATAACAAATAATTAATTAATATTCTTTTTATGAACAAAAAAACTTTTTTTATTCTATAAATCATTTTAATGCCTAATAATAATTTTTTTTTCTAATATCAGAATCAAGCCCCTTGACAGAACAATGTTTTGTTAATGTTAAAAAAAATCGTCTTTTCGGTTAAATTTTGTTAATACAGGTATTGATACCAAATATTCACTGCTTAAGCCCGCTCAAACAAAATATTAACCGCTGATTGCCATAATTGCCAATTATTATGAAATTATGATAAATAAAATAAACTATGATAAAAAAAAAGTAAAATAATAGTAAAAAATAAATAAAAAATATAAATAAAATAATCTGATTCGATCTTCATATCACATTTTGAAATTCAACACAAAGAGATTTTATTTACACATCAACTAAACTAAATACCTTATGAGAAAAGCTTTACTCTTTATTGTTGCGCTTTTCACCATGACCCTCAGTTATGAGGTAATGGCGCAACAACGGGTAATTACCGGCAAGGTAATTTCCGAAGAAGATGGACTAGGCTTGCCGGGCGCAACAGTCCTCGTGAAGGGTACGACAGTGGGTACTACCACCGATTTGGATGGTAATTACTCCCTTAGCGTGCCTGCGGGTTCCGACGTCTTGATTTTCTCTTTCGTGGGTCTTACGACTTCGGAAGAAACAATCGGCAATCGTTCCGTCATTAACATCACCCTTGCAACCGATGCAGCTCAGCTATCCGAAGTGGTAGTAACAGCGATCGGTATCGAAAGGGAGAAAAAAGCCCTGGGCTACGCAGTCACTACGGTAGATGACGAGCAGCTCAGCAACCGTCCTGAGCAAGACGTTGCCCGCGTATTGCAAGGAAAAGTGCCGGGTGTGAACATCACATCTACAAATGGTATGTCTGGTTCAGGAACCAACATCGTGATTAGAGGTTACAAGTCCGCTACCGGTTCTAACCAGCCTTTGTTCATTGTAGATGGTGTGCCATTCAACACAAGTACAAACGCTCAAAACGGTTTCGCAACCGGTGGTGCTGCCACTTCATCGAGATTCCTGGACATCGATCCAAACAACATCGAATCAATGTCTGTATTGAAAGGTCTCTCTGCAACCGTACTTTATGGTGATCAGGGAAGAAATGGTGTAATCTTGATTACTACCAAATCAGGTGCTTCTAAAAGAAAGGCAGCTGAAGTAACTATCAACCAATCATTCTTCTCCAACAAGGCGGCTTCTTTGCCAACTTATGGTCAATTCTATGGAAATGGTTTCCAGCAGGATAGAGGTTTCTTCTTCTCTAACTGGGGTGGTAGATTGGATCAGGGTGTTACTATTAATCACCCTTATGCTACTTCTTCTGTTGCATCTATCAGAGAAGGATTCCCTCAATTCTGGGTAGATGGCAAAGTAGGTGGTACTCCTGTGCAATATGAGTATAAGGCTTACGAAGATCCTTCCACTGCTTTCTTCCAGACCGGGCTTATAAGTAATACTTCGGTACAAATTGCCGGAGGATCAGACAAGACAGGTTACTCTGCAAGTTTTGGCTACACAGATGATGAAGGTTATGTTCCTGGTAACGAATTGAAGAAATACAACTTCGGATTGGGTCTCAATTCAGCAATCACGGATAAGCTTTCTGTAAACTCATCGTTTACTTTTGCAATCACTGATCTTCTTACCCCTCCGGTAAATGCTTCCTCAGGTTCGGGAAGTGCGATTCCTTCTGTATTCGGTCACGTGCTCTTCACACCACGATCTGTGGATTTGAAAAACCTTCCTTTTGAGGACCCGATTACTAAGGCTTCTGTTTACTTCAGAGGAGGTAATGACATCACAAACCCTAACTGGCTGGTAAAAAATTATGTAAACTCTTCTGATGTTAAGCGTTTCTTCAACGCCACTTCATTGAATTATGATGTGACTGATAATTTCTCCATAACCTACCGTTTAGGTTTGGACACGTATACAGAATTGCAGGAATTGAGATATAACAAAGGTGGAGCAACTACAAACTTGGCTACCAGAAATGGATATTACAGATCGATTAATATCACCAATACAATCTGGAACCAGGATTTGGTTTTGAATTGGAAGAAGGAGTTTAATGATAAAATCGGCATGAGTGTATTGCTGGGCGGAAACTCCAGATATGATTCGTATTCCCAGAATGGAATTGCTTCTCAAGGCCAGTTGGCTTTCGGGTTGTTCCGTCACAACAACTTTACCACTTCAGC
>VFKK01000045.1 GCA_009885605.1 Cyclobacteriaceae bacterium
AGGTCATGCGTGATCATTTAAACAAGGGATTGAATAATGTGGGAATAAATCCGAATGAGTTCATTCACCTTGAAAACCTGAAAACAAAAATATCAGCGGAAAATGAATTGCTATTTGGTCAAATACTAGAAGCCATTCCTTCTTCCGAATTTTTTGAACCAGATCATCAGTAGCCTTTCCCAATCTCCAATCCGCTGACGTGCTTTCCCCGAAATGACTTAGTGAAAAACATTTTTTGAAAAGTTAAATCATCCCGAGCCTGACCATAAGAATTCGATTGGGTCTTCTTTCTTTCGATAGCAGTTAACACTATGGGATCTGAAGGCTACGAGACAATTGTCAGTGTCATTACGCTTGGTCTGCTGCTTAAAATTCTTTCGCGCAGAGTTTCATGGCCTCCTTTATCTAAAATTTTCAAGAAGTCTGAAGATTAGACAGATAGCTCCTGCAATTCATCCCGATTTTCTACCGCATTCAAGATTCCCTCTTGTAAATTGAGGTAGTTTTATTCAGTATTGAAGGTTATTGACACCCAAACCTTTTACTCCTGAATTCACTTTCCAAAATTCACTTTCCTATTAACCCTGAAAACCTATGAAAAACTTTACCCGACTAGCTTCGGTCTTCAGCTTTATGCTGTTGTTTTTAATTTTTTCCTGCAAAAAATCGGAGGACGCCTCCATCAAACCTGAAGATAATCGCTTCACCAAAGTCGTTCTTACCGAAGGAATGGACGAACCAATGGAAATGACTTTCCTTCCGGAAAACAGAATCCTGATAGTAGAGAGGAAAGGCGGAGTGAAGATTTTTGATGAGAAAACCGGCGAAATGACTCTGGTTGCCACAATTCCTATAAATACGAAATACACCAACAAAGAAGGGGTAGTTCGGGAAGCAGAAGAAGGTCTGATGGGCGTGATCGTGCATCCGGACTATGCGAAAAACAACTGGATCTACATGTATTACGCAGACTCAGCTGACAATAAGCACGTGCTTGCCCGCTGGGAACTAAAAGGAAATACACTGGATGCAGCTTCCAAAAAAGTAATTATGGAAGTACCCACCCAGCGCCAGGAATGCTGCCATACCGGTGGAGGAATGGTATTTGACGCAGAAGGAAATCTTTACCTGACCGTTGGAAACAATACCGTGAACCCACGCGAAGGCTCTTCTAACCTGGACGAAAGACCGGGAATGGAAAATTCAGATGATCAACGTGCTCCTGGTAACACCAATGACCTTCGTGGAAAAATCCTGAGAATCCATCCTGAAGACGACGGCACTTACACTATTCCTGAAGGAAACCTTTTCCCTCCTGGAACTGAGAAAACACGTCCTGAGATCTATACCATGGGACATAGAAATGCATGGAGACCAACACTCGATTCTGAAACAGGCTATCTCTATTGGGGTGAAGTAGGTCCTGATGCGGCAGTGGACTCAATCTGGGGACCGAGAGGTTACGATGAATTCAATCAGGCAAAAGGACCTGGTTTCTTCGGTTGGCCTTATTTCATAGGAGACAACTTCCCTTACAACCGTCACAGTCACGCGGACAGTTCTTATGGAGCACCATTCGATGTCAACAATCCGGTAAACGAATCAGTCAACAATACCGGTTTGCGTGAATTGCCTAAGCCTGTTGTCCCTGCGATGATTTACTATCCATATGGAGTTTCTGAAGTATTCCCGATGCTGGGAAGCTCGGGAAGATCCGCTACCGGAGGCCCGGTTTTCCGCAAGGCTGATTTCAAAGAAGGCTCACCTTATGTTTTTCCAGCTTATTACGAAGGAAAATGGCTGATCATCGATTTCATGAGAGGATGGATTTTTGCTGTGACAATGGATGAAAAAGGAGATTATAAATCCATGGAGAGATTCCTGCCAAATGAAACTTTCAGCTCGGCCATTGATATGGATTTCGGTCCGGATGGTTCTTTATACATATTGGAATATGGTTCGGCTTGGTTCCGGGGGAATGCAAATTCGCGCCTGATCAAAATCGAATTCAATGCCGGCAACCGCAAGCCAAACGTGACTGCTGTTGCGGATAAAACTTCCGGTGCAGCACCGTTGGCTGCGAAATTCTCCTCTGAAGGCACCAACGATTACGATGACTATGATGAAGGCAAACTGAAATATGAGTGGAAAATCACCAACGGAGCCGGTTTTGATCAAACACTGACAGACCCTAATCCAAGTTTCACCTTCTCTGAAGCAGGCACTTACAATGTGACCCTGACTGTCACAGATACAAAAGGCGAGAAAAACTCCGCATCCATTGAAATGGTGGTAGGAAACGAACCTCCTGTGGTAGCAATTGACATCACGGGAATGAACAAAACATTCTATTTCGGTCAAAAAGAAATGGTTTATTCTATCAATGTAAGTGATAAAGAGGACGGAACTTCCGCCGATGGCACGATCAAAGCGGAAGAAGTTGCAGTGACGTTTGACTACGTTCCGGCAGGCTTTGACCCAATCGAAATCGCATCCAAGCAAAGTGGTGCTGAGACAATGGCAATCCTGAACATCGGTAAAAATCTGATCGAAGCCAGCGATTGCAAATCGTGTCACCAATACGACAAAACCTCCATCGGCCCAAGCTATGCTGCAGTCGCTGCGAAGTACCCGACCTCTCCTGAAAACAAAGCATATCTGGTGGGTAAAATCATAAATGGCGGTGCAGGCGTTTGGGGCGATCACGCGATGAGCGCTCACCCGCAACTGAGCGAGTCTGATGCCAAACGAATGGTGGATTATATCCTGAGTATGGATGAAGTACAGGCTACAGTTGCATCTCTTCCCCTTAGCGGAAAAGTAAATCCAGTGGTTCCTGAAGGCGAAAATGGAGAAGGCAGTTTCTTATTGAGAGCCTCGTATGCTGACAAAGGTGCCGGATCTATCGGACCACTTTCGGGCGTTGACTACGTTGCACTGAGAAATCCTTTCCTGAGTCCACAGCTTTCTGTAGACAGAAAAGGCGTTCAATTGCTCACTACTCCAAATATCAGCTTCCTGATGATCGGGGATAATTCGCACATATCATTCAAGCAGATTGACATGACTGGTGTACAGCAAGTAGATTTACTGGTGACCATCAGCCAAAGAAACGGTGCAATTGGTGGTTCAGTAGAAGCAAGATTGGGTTCCCCAACCGGAGAACTTCTTGGCAAGTCAGAAACTGTTGGAAGAAAAGACATGGGCTTCAGACCTCCGCAGGGAGTGAATCCATTGCAGTGGAGACGTGAAAATGCCAACCGCGCCAAGATTAAAATCAATCCGACTTCCGGCTTACAAGACATCTATTTTATCTTCAAAAATCCTGCAGCCAAAGGAGAAGAAATCCTGATGGGAATCTTCGAAATTCAGTTTATGAATCAGATTCCTTTGCCGGCAGAGGAGGCAAAGAAATAAAAATACCAACTACCACAAAGCCCTGTTTCGAAAGAGACAGGGCTTTTTTTGTTTGGTTGGGCTACTTGGAATTTGCAATTCCGAGTTTCTATCATAGGTCCTCGATTATTATCGGGATTCAATCCGAGAAAAATCTTACCCAAACTGACTCAATTCCAGGACTCCTTGTCTTTTTTAAAAAAATCGG
>VFKK01000070.1 GCA_009885605.1 Cyclobacteriaceae bacterium
AGAATGCGTAGAGTGGAGCGAACCCTGGAAGACCAAATGATTAATTCCTGATTGATGAAAAAATTAGTAACAATAGCCTTGTTGATTTTCAGTTTGAGTGCTTTGGCACAAGAGAAAATTCCTGTTACGGAATCTGATTATTCAAATAACTCGGTGGAAATGGCTGACACCATGCGAGCCGATGGAAAAATTTACGTCTTGGTTGGCATCATCGCAATCGTTTTTGCCGGAATAACTGTTTACCTCATTAGTACGGATCGCAAGATCAGCAAACTTGAAAAAAATCTCCCCTCCTGATTAAATAAACCATGAAAAAAGGACATATCATCGGATTAGGAATTATTGCCATTGCCATTGTGATTATCATGACTTCGATCGGTGATGCAAGCAGCTACGAAAGCTTTGAAACTGCACTGGAAATGAAGCAGGATGGAGAAAATAAAGCAATTCACGTAGTTGGACATCTAAAGAAAGATGCGAATGGCGAAGTAACCGGACTTAATGTGCGAGAAGATAAAGTCTCTTTTACGTTCCTTCTGGTGGACAATGAAGGGAATGAACAAGAAGTATTTTACAACGAACCAGTACCAGCAGATTTCACCAGATCAGAATCAGTAGTCGTAATTGGCGCTTACAAAAACGATGAGATATTCGTCGCAGATAAAATCCTGATGAAGTGCCCATCCAAGTATCAAGAAACCACCGTGCAGTCAGCAGGAATGTGAGAGTGAGCACCGCTAGAAAAACAAATCCATGATTAATACCTTTATCGGTAACCTGGGCCACTTCATGACGATAGTGGCTTTTGTAAGTGCTTTGGTTACGGCATACGCTTACATCCAATATTTCAAAGCAAACGAAATAGAGAAAGCAAGCTGGAAAAGATTTAGCAGGATCAGCTTTTACGTGCACGGTGCAGCAAGTGTGACGATTGCTCTTTCCTTGTTTGAGATTATCTACAATCACCGCTTCGAATATTTTTACTCTTATTCCCACAGTTCCAAAGCGCTACCGGTTCACTACATGATCTCCAGTTTCTGGGAAGGTCAGGAGGGAGCTTTTATCCTCTGGATCTTCTGGAATGTGGTTTTGGGTGTGATTTTGATCAATACCAATAAGTTCTGGGAAGCACCGGTTATGGTGGTTTTTGCGTTAGTGCAAGCCTTCCTTGTTTCCATGATCATGGGTGTAGTGATTGGAGATTTGAAGTTGGGAAGCTCACCATTTATCCTTCTAAGGGACGCAACGGTTGCACCGATTTTCGAGATGAATCCGGACTTTGTACCGGAAGACGGCACAGGGCTCAATCCGCTTTTGCAAAATATCTGGATGGTCATTCACCCTCCTACGCTCTTTCTTGGCTATGCGTCCACGCTGGTTCCGTTTGCATTTTTGATCGGGGGATTGGTGACCAAAAAATACTCTGAATGGATTCGTCCGGCTTTACCTTGGGCAATTTTCTCTGCCATGATTCTGGGAATGGGCATCATCATGGGCGCTTATTGGGCGTATGTGACGCTTAACTTTGGCGGATATTGGAACTGGGATCCGGTGGAAAATGCGGTCTATGTTCCCTGGCTGATTCTCGTCGCCTCGATCCACACGATGATCACTTTCAAGAAAAGTGCGACGGCTCTGAAGACTTCAATAGTCTTGGTAATTCTGACATTCATCCTGGTGCTTTATGCTACTTTCCTGGTAAGATCCGGAGTTTTGGGAGATGCATCCGTTCACTCATTTACGGATTTGGGGCTTTCCGGACAACTCCTGATCTACATGCTTTTCTTCTTGTTCATTGCGATTTTCCTCGCAGCAAGAGCATGGAAGCATATCCCCACTTCTGAAAAAGAAGCTTCTGTTTACTCCCGTGAATTCTGGGTTTTCATCGGCGCTACCACGTTGGCATTGATGGCTTTCCAGGTGATTCTTCCTACGTCCATTCCTGTTTGGAATGCGATTGTGGAGAGTTTCGGAGGGATTTCAAACATGGCTCCTCCTGCCGATCAGATCGAGTTTTACACCAAGTTTCAACTTTGGTTTGCGGTAGCTTTAGCTTTGCTCACAGCAGTAGGGCAGTATTTCTGGTGGCAGAAAATTGATAAAAAGGCATTGAAAGATGCTTTGCTCACCCCGTATATCATTTCAGTTTTGATATCGGCAGCAATTATTGTTTTCGCCAAGGTATATGACTGGAAATACATCATCGTGGTTTTGGCAGGAACATTTACGATCGTAGCAAATTCAGTTATTCTGGCGAAAATTTTAAAGAAATCCACTTTCAAACTGGCCGGAGGATCTTTGGCACATATCGGTTTGGGAATGGTCCTGATCGGAATCATGTTTAGCTCGGGCTATTCCGACGTAATCTCGATCAACATGTCCGGCCTCACTTACAGCAACAGCTGGGAAGATGAATTGAACAAAGAGCACGTTTTACTTTGGATCAATAAGCCAACTCAGATGAAAGACTACACGGTAATTTACCGTGGTCGTCAGAAAAAAGTGGTTGGTGTGCCTGAGTACGTTCCTGCAAAAATCCTGGAATCTACCGGAGTTGTAAACGAGGCGATTGCATTGGAGGATTACAAAGATCATTTCAAGAAAGGAGAAACCGTCAAGATTGTTCTCGAGGAAAATGATTACTTCAAGATCGATTACATGCAGAATGAAGTGATGCAATTCTCCTTGAATCCTATGTCCCAATTCAATGAGGGAATGGGGGGATTGATCTCGTCACCTGATTCAAAAATCTACCTCGACAAGGATTTGTACACATATGTAGCGGCAATGAATGATCACTCCGATCCTGACTGGAAAGAAGATGAAATGTATGAAGTCGCTCCCGGGGAGCAATTCCACGTGGCTGATTTTGTGACCTACTTCGACGGAGCTGAAGTATTGAAAGAACTCGAAGGTTACACACTTCAGGAAGGGGATGTAGCGGTGAAAGCAAAGTTGAGAATACTTGACTACGATGTAGAAAAAGTGATGGAGCCAACCTTCATTATCCGAAATAATCAGGTAGGTAAAATGCCAGTTGTGGATGAAGAACTAGGCCTGAAAATCAGTTTGGAAAACATACTTCCTGAGCAAAATAAATTCGTCTTCAAAGTCAATCAATACCAGAAAGACTACGTGGTGATGAAAGCAATCGTAAAGCCATACATTAACGTACTCTGGATCGGTACGATCATTATGCTGACAGGATTTTCGGTAGCAATCTTCCGTAGATTCGACGAATTTAAAAAGATGAGAGATAAAGGGCTGGAGTAAGTCAGAAGGATTTTAAGATTTAAGATATAAGATTTAAGATTTAGCCTGGCGGAAGCCGGGCTTTTTTATGGGTGATTTTTGATTTGAGAAGTAAGATTTGAATCTGCAAAAGTCCGGATTTTTAAAAATGTTCAGCGTCTAAAGATGTAAGACAGTTACAAACAAAAAACCCGGAATGACCGGGTTCTATCAGATTTCAGACTTCTGATTTCAGACTTCATATTTCTAACTTCAGACTTAAAGCAAGGGAGTGAACTGCTTCAGGAATCGGACATCATTTTCGGTAAACAATCTTAAATCCTTGATCTGATATTTCAGCATCGCTATTCGCTCGATTCCCATTCCGAAGGCAAACCCGGTGTATTTCACAGAATCAATTCCGCAATTCTCCAAGACATTCGGATCCACCATTCCTGAACCACCAATCTCCACCCAGCCGCTTCCTTTGCAGACATTGCAGCCTTTTCCTCCGCAGATCAGGCATGTAATATCAATCTCAGCACTTGGCTCAGTGAAAGGAAAAAAGGAAGGACGGAATCGCACTTTAGTCTCCTTGCCAAACATCTCCTTGGCGAAGTGATAGAGGGTGTTTTTCAAATCAGCAAAGCCGACATTTTCATCAACATACAAGCCCTCGACCTGATGGAAGATGCAATGTGCACGAGCTGAGATTGCCTCGTTTCTGTAAACTCTTCCCGGAGATAGGGTGCGAATTGGTGGCTTTTGGTTTTCCATCACCCGCACTTGCACGGATGAGGTGTGCGTACGAAGCGCGATATCAGGATTTTTCTCAATGAAAAATGTATCCTGCATTTCCCTCGCCGGGTGATTTTCCGGGAAGTTCAACGCGGTGAAGTTATGCCAGTCATCTTCGATCTCAGGTCCTTCGGAAAGGTTAAAACCAATCCGCTCAAAAATCTCAATGATCCGCTGACGAGTAGCTGTAAGCGGGTGGATTCCCCCCAAGCCCTGATTGGACGGAGGGAGAGTCAGGTCAATTCCGGCTGATTTTGACTTTTTATTGGCCTGAGCTACTTTCTCGATCAACCTTTGAAATTTTTCTTCTGCAAGTTGCTTCACGCTGTTTACCACCAAGCCATACGCCTTTTTCTCCTCATTTGGAATTTGGCCCATGGCTACAAAAAGTTCTCCTACCACACTTTTCTTGGAGATGAACTCCATTCTGTAGGCTTCGAGTTGGTCCGGGGTGTTAGCGTCTGCTACAGCTATTGAAGCTTTGATTGCTTCTATTTTCTCCTGATACATGAGATGGAAATTATTCGAAAGGCAAAGCTAAGAGATTTGGTCTTGATTGGAAAGTTTAAAATCTGAATCAGCTGGGCGTTAGACATTGAAAAATTGGAAGGTTGGAAAATTTGAAAATTTAGTCCTTCCGAGGTTCGCAAGAATTGAATGCTTGAGGTTCAGATGATCTCGTCGATCGTAATTCGTATCTCAACGATTGTAGAAACTTTTTTTTACGGCTAAATCCAATCCCTGAAGACGCCTCGTATCTCCCTCCAAATACAAAAACAACAAAACCATGAACATTAACAATTTCTTCAAAGTGGCTATTGCAGCCTTCTTTTTCTTGTCAGCAAACGTAGCTTTTGCTCAAATGGAAAAAACAGTAACAGTCGGTGGCGCACCGATGTACCCGTCCAAAAACATCGTGGAAAATGCAGTAAACTCTGCTGATCACACGACTTTGGTAGCAGCTGTGAAAGCAGCAGGTTTGGTGGAGACTCTTCAGTCAAAAGGACCTTTCACAGTTTTCGCTCCTGAGAACTCAGCTTTCGCAAAGCTTCCTGCCGGAACAGTTGAAACTCTTTTGAAGCCTGAGAACAAAGCTCAATTGACTTCAGTCCTGACTTATCATGTGGTATCAGGCAGAATGGGATCAAAAGAAATTGCTGAAGCAATCAAAAAAGGAAATGGCAAAGCTGTGCTGACTACGGTACAAGGTGGAACCATCACTGCCTGGATGCAGGGAAAAGATCTTTACATCACGGACGCAAACGGTGGCAAATCTAAAGTAACCATTGCGGATGTATTCCAGTCAAACGGTGTGATTCACTCTGTGGATACGGTGGTACTTCCTAAAATGTAATTTTTGACCATAGCTTATAGTCGATAGACCATAGCTTTTGAAATGCAAAAAGAGCTGACCCGAAAAGGTCAGCTCTTTTTATTTTTTTCACATTTCAGACTTCAAATTTCACACCTCAAACTTCTACCAGGTTCTTCCCCCCGGAGGTCTTCCCATTTGCCATGGTTGCTGAGGCTCTGCTGCAGGCTGCTTGAAGTTTCCGATGATGTACGTGAAAGTCAGCATGCCATATCGGGTGAGTACGTTTGTAAACACGTCTGTTACAGAGACATCTGAAATAGTTCTGCTGATGCTGTTGTTTTCATTTAGCAAGTCAAATATCACCACCTTCAATTCAGCTTTGTTGTTTTTCGCAAAGCGATATCCGCCTTCGATATTCCAAAGCCAGAAATTCTGGTTGAAACCCTCAGTCAATCCGGTGTACAACGTGTGATTCAAATTATTTCCAATAAATAACTTTCCATTATTTGGAGAGAAATAAAGCCTCAAATTAGATTCCTGGAAATAATAATTATTATCCTGAGTAGTCTGCAAACTACTGTTTACAATGTTGTAAGTACCGGTGCTGCTCACAGTGAAATCAAAGTTCTTGCTCACGTTACTGGTGAATGTCAGCCCCTGACTCAAAGCAAGGTTATCATTCAGGTTTTTCTCCCCATTGATGATACCGGGAATCCGGTTAAAGTTCACTCGGGAATTCAAGTTGAAGTTGGTTTTGATCCCCTTGATCGGTGCACCGTAGGTAAGGAAAAAGCTGGTTCGGAAGTTTCCATCCAGGTTGATCGGCTGTGAGATTTGTCCTCCCGGACGAAGCAGAATCTCATCATTGATGAGCGTGTCTTTAGCTGTGATGAAAGTATTGCTACCGATGTAATTGCTGGTTCCTGAGTAATTCAGGAATAGGAAAAGCGTTCTGGACTTCTCCAGATTCACCTTGCTCACGTTTGCAAAGATGTTGTGATTGAAACTTTGCCCCAGATTCGGATTACCCACGCTAAGGTTGAGTGGATTTGAGTTGTTGACCACATTCTGCAATTCTCTCACACTTGGCTCATCGGTGTCGGTTCGATATCTGAATCGATAACTCAACCCTTTTTCAGTATTCCGATAGTTGACATTGGCACTTGGCAGGATGTTGTTAAAATCCCTGACAAAGACACCTTCTGTAGGAAAAAAGGCCTCATTGTCCAATCTCGAGTTTTGGTAGTCGAGGTTGAAATTCAGGTTCCAGCCTGCACTATTATACGCATACCCTGATCTCAATCTGTGGGTGATGAACTTGTTATCAAACTCATTACTCAGGGCTGTGTCTAGTTCAAACAAACCGGGAGTTTCACCTAACACATAGACTTTCTGATCAGAGGAAGTCATGTTATTTCCAACCTGATATCCGAATGTTCCGATTGCCTTTTCTCCCAAAGGTTCGGTCCAAGTGAGGTTCATCCGATAATTAAATCCGTCTGAAAGTGCCTCCGTTTCCTGAATTATCGTGTCAAGTCTGTCTCTGTTATAATCGATACTCGCAGCTAACAGATCCGAAAATTGGTCACGCTTGGTCCACGCAGTAAACACATCTGTGGAAAGTGTCCTTCCCTTCTTTTCAAATTTGTAGCGATACGTAAGGTTATTTGCAATATTGAAAGACTTGGTCTCTGCATCCGAAACGGACCTCAAAGCACTCAAAGAATCTCCCGTACTTGCCAGGGTCAATGCATCCCGGTCGCTAAATGAATTATTGGTCTGGAATGAAATATTCGGGGTGATTATGATGGAGTTCTTCGCATTCAAATCTGCCTCGATCCGGGCGTTCACCCGATGGTTGAAATTATCAGCAGTGCTTGTCAGATTTTCCTGATAGATCTGGCTGAGCGATTCATTGATCACCGTTTCGCGGTTGGTGATTTGTTGAAGGGTGTTTGCCGTATTGTTGAAAAAATAACTTCCGGAAAAATTTACCTTCTTTCCCCATTTGTCACTGTAGTTCAATCCCAATGCATTGGTATCGGTGATTCCTCCGGAATTGCCCACGAAGAAATTGTTATTCCCGCCTCCGCCAAACCGGTTACCCCCGCCTCCGGGTCGTCCGCCTCCTCCACCTCCGGCACCTGCAACGGCCGAGACACCGGCAAGATCCTGACTTGAGAAGTTTTGCTGGTTGATGTTATTGAACAAACCCAGAATCGAGATTTTCTGATCTCCTTTAAACAGGTTGATACTTCCTCCTGCGGAATAGCGATCATCTGTTCCATATCCGGCGTATGCTCTTCCGAATTGGCCATTTTTGCTATTTTCTTTCAGGATAATGTTGATCGTTTTGGTGTAATTCCCATCATCAAAACCAGTTAATCTACTTTGATCCGAACGCTGATCCAAGACCTCAACACGATCAATCGCGTCAGCAGGAAGATTTCGAAGGGCAATGCTGGGATCCGAACCGAAGAATTCACGACCATCAACCAGGATTTTTTGAACCTGCTCACCCTGAGCTTGCACCTGGCCATTTTGAAAAGTCACTCCCGGAAGCTTTCGGATCAAATCTTCTGCTTGGGCATTTTCCTGCGTTTTAAAAGCGCTGGCATTGAAGGAGGTCGTATCGCCTCTCATTTCTCCCACCGGAGATTGACCTTCAATCAGCACCTCTCCCAGCAGTTTGGTATCTTCTAACAGGATGAAATCGCCCAGAACTACGGGTTCACGCATCTCATGGATCCTGGTTATTGTCTGATAGCCGATGAATTTTATTTCAATTTTCACCGAAGGAATATTCGGTCTTACGACTTCAAATTTTCCTTGTGCATCTGTCACTGTTCCGACCAAAAGTGAGTCTGTGACGGTTTTGATCAAGATATTAGCTCCAATCATTGGAGTCTTGGCAGCTCCATCAATTACGGTTCCTGTAAATTTCCGTTCCGGTCGGGGTTCTCCGGTAGGTCTTTGTCCATAGACAGAAAAAACCAGCGAAAAAATAAAAAACAAAGTTAAAACAGGGTAGATCTTTTTCATATCAGTACAAATGTCTTATTCTTTGACTGATCTCGAAAGTAAAGGTTTATCCCTGTCTGATGAAAAATTGGAATGGAGAAAGAAACGGATAAATGGTCCGTAACTGATTTATAATTAAATCTTTGACATGATTTCAGGATACGAAATTCCATAGTGACTGTTGTCGTACACAGCCGTTCTGTTTTTGATCAGGATTACTTGCGGAGATTCATGAGGCACTGCAAATTCACTGGCTACCAAATCGGAAATATTCCGATCAGCGATCAGATCCAGGAAATAGACTATGACTTTTTCATCATCGCCCACTTTCCAGTTGCGGCGCACCCGATCCAAGGACATGCTGCTGATGGAACATCTGGTGCTATGCTTGAAAATCAAAACTGGCATCTCTTCGCTCAGTTTTTTGATTTCTTCAATTTGGGATGCCTGAATAAGTTTATTCCAATTCATTTTTGATATTTTTTACCTTTAGGGCAATAGATACGGGGACAAATAAGTTCCCTTTCTAACGATTCCCTTCAAATGATGAAAATACATTTCCGGCGCGACTTGAAAAAATACCTGGTTGTCATTCTCTTTTCTCCCTTTATTATTTCTTCCTGCAAAAGTTTGAACCCGGCGGCAGTACCTCCAACGATGACTCCTCCGGTTTCCTATTCAACGGCAAATGTACCCCTTGTCATTCCAAAGCAGACCTTGGACAATCTCATCAACCAGCAAATTCCCAGAATTCTGCTGGAAGAAAAAGGATTAGATATGGGAAATGGGATTCAGGGAGATCTGACTTTTACCAGAAATGGCGAGGCATCCTGGAAAAGTCTTGACGGTCAGCAGATCGAAGTCACGATTCCGGTAAGGATCCAGGGTGAACTTGGTCTTAAGAAAGGCGGGCTTGGCAATTTCTTCCAATCAAAAGTTCCTCTGGACAAATCTTTTAAACCAGTTTTTGTGCTCAATCCGGAGATCAATTCGGATTGGGGTCTGGAAATCCGCGATTTTGAGCTACTTGACCTGGGAGGGAAAATCGAGCTGAGCGTACTGGGAATGGATCTGGATCTTAGCGGAATTGTAAGAAAAGAAATCCGAAACTGGGCATCTCAAAAATTTGGTGAAGGCAAAACACTCGTCAGTTTCAAACCTTTCGTTACTTCTGCATGGGATCGAGTAGGAAAACCTTTTATGGTGGATTTTGGTCCAGGAAAAACCGGCTTTTCTGTACAGCCGGAGTCTGTCAAACTGAAAGAATTCTTTGACTCCGGCCAGAATTACAACCTATGGCTTGGACTAAACGGAAAAGTAAATACTCATCCCGCGGAAGCTTTCCCTTCACGAGCTTTCCCTCTTCCGGGATTAAGCGTCAACGAAAACTCTGAAAACAAACTCGAAATCGTTCTGCCGCTGACACTCACCTATTCTCAACTCAATGAGCTTTTGGGGGAAAATCTGAATGGAAAAACATTCAAAGTTGACAAAAAGACCAGCATGACTCCATCCAATATTCAGAGCAGCGCTTTCGGAGAATTGCTAGCTGTAAGCATGGATTTTTTTGCGGAGCAGTCCAATGGAAAAAGCCTGAACGGAAAGCTTTTTGTAGTGGGAAAACCTGCCTACGATGCTGCTACTCAAAGTCTGATTTTGAAAGATCTCAACTTTAAAATTGAAAGCGGAAACCTAGGTGCGCAAACCAGCATTGGCCTTAAAAAGGGGAAAATCATTCGTCAGATTGAGAAGCGGGCAGTTTTCCCGATTGGAAATGTCCTTGAGGAAAGTCTGGGAGGAATTCAAAATCGCTTGGCTCTTGACACTCCTTATGCTAATCTCAAAGTCAGTGGCGTGACGATCATTCCCGGAGAATTTTTCCCAACAGCAAACGGACTTATGGTTCAGCTCATAGCCACTGGCAAAGTGGACGTGAGATGGAAATAAAAAAGGACCGTCGATTTGACGATCCTTTTGTTTCATTCGATTTGCTTCATTTGATCTTTTTCAAAAAATCCAAAGCTGCGGATTTGACTTCCTCATCAAAAAAGGTCTTGGAAATTTTGTCGATTTTAGGTTGAAGATTTTTTCCCAGCTTCATCGCTGTAGCCGACCTGAGTGCAAATTTCACCACCGAGGCATCCGAATCTTCCAAAGATCTTTGAAGGATTTTTTCTGCAACGGCCGCGCTTTTCTTTTGTGCTCCGAAAGCTGCTGCGATCCTCACCGGTGCGATTCCCTGACTAGCTGCTTTTTCCAAAATCGGATTCGCAGCTTCATCATCGATAAACCCAAGGAGATATGCTGCTTTGATGGCGAGATTCTCGTCACTTCCTACTACCAAGTCTCCCAAAATCGGGATTGCAGCCTTGCCAAACTTAGCAGCGCCTGCCGGGTAGTCTAATTCATCCTGCCTAAGAAAATCTAGGAGATCTTGTATTTCAAAAGCCTTTGTGGCTGTACTTCTTGATTGTGCCATAATTTTAAAAATTTAGAGTGGACATTATAGAACGGTACTTAGTGCTGAAGCTCTCATCGTACTGGATTCTGTAGATGTCAAATCAGGTGGCGGGTTGGTAATGTTAAACGTACCATTTCCTGTCATCAAACGGTTATTATCATTTACGTGACTTAATCCCAACACGTGTCCAAACTCATGACCCAAGGTCCATCTGCTGGCAGATCTCACCACGACACAACCCGGCCTTCCAGCAGGGTGAGCCGCACAGCCGTTATAACCTGGAACAGTGCTTCGAACATAATAGACAACCACATCATTTGCACCGACGAAATTACGCTGGCCAAAAAGGGTGATTTGTTCCGCTGTAACACTTCCCATCGTGCAACCTCCAACGTCTACATCATTCAACGAGGGGATGGAAAGATTCTCTGTAGTCGCCCAATCCACTCGTAATCCTGCCATGGCATATACTTCCTGCATGGCCGCAAATTGTTGATTCAGGGTAAATGAAGTTGGATTTTCAAGGATTTTCACATGAACTCTGACTCTCTCCCTCAATACCCTGGCACCTGCTGTAGGCGACCAATAAATACTTCCCCTTTGAAAATGGGAAATACGTGCATCTCCCCCGAAAACCACAAGCTCATCAGAAATCGGGTAGCCAAGAACACTTCTTTCCCAACCAATGGAAGCCCAATGAGAACGGATCAGTCCATGAACTTCAAAAGCGCCTGTTCCCGGTGACCAATAAATACTTCCATGCTGAAAGTGATTATATCGACCAACGCCATCCGGAGTGGTAGTCTCATTTGTCAGGAGATATCCCAAAAAACTTCGCTCCCAACCCAGATTTGAATACTTACCCCGAATTGCTCCATGAACTTCCCATGCCCCTGTGGCCGGACTCCAATAAATACTTCCTCCCTGAAAATGATTATACCTGCCAACGCCATCGGGTGTCGCAGTCTCATCAGTCAAAGGATAGCCCAAAAAACTTCGCTCCCAACCCAGCGATTGCCACCGAGCACGAATCAATCCATGTACCTCATGCGCTCCGGTCGAAGGGTGATAGTAAATGGAACCATTGACATAATGTTGGTAAGAACCAATATTGTCAGGACACTTGGTAATTGATGTGATGGCCACACCCAACCAACCGCCTGCACCACCCAGCGCACGATACTTTGCCGTTATCGGATGCTGGTACAACAGGAGATCTTCAATCGATGCGATGTTGAGATCCCTGCTAACAATTTGGGGGTCAATTTTGAATTTTGACATAGAATAGTAGGTTAAAAATTATGAAAAAAATATCAAATAAATTTAATCATAAAGTACTGAAAACAAGGATTTTATGTCATTTTTTTGACATCAAAAAAAGTGCATTTCCAATGCAAAAAAAATCAAATATTATCCCGCCTCACCAAGATTTGCTGAGGGCGGAAAAGTCTCTTATCCCTTTATTTTTTGCTACAACCAATAATTTTAATAGTAACTGGGCAGTCAAAAAGGCGTCTCCGGCGGCAGTATGTCGATCGTCTTTCTGAATTCCGTATCGATCACATAGAGAATCAAGACTATACTCCTCAGGTTTGAATTGGTGACGGTCCGCATTAGGTCCCTGCTCAAGACGGATCGCTAAATTCATCGTATCGACGCAAAAATTAGGAAAATCCTCCAATCCAAAAGGCTTGCAAGTCTTCAGCAACATCTCAAGATCAAATCCGAGGTGATGACCCACCAAAATTGAGTCACCTAAATAGGATAGCAGGTTTGGGACAAATTCGGATATCTGAACCGGAGTTTTTGATTCCAGCAGACCGTGAATGGCTGCGGTCGCTTTCCCATTTTTTGGAGAAACCGGATACCACTCCACGGCAGTACTTACTTGAATAGTCATTTGGGAGATTTTGATTGCCCCAAAAGAAAGAATGAAATCCTGAGCTGGGTTTAATCCTGTGGTTTCAGTATCCAACACAACGAAATTGAGTTGGTCAATCGCTCTTATTCCAGGAATTGGGGTTCTGGACTGCTGCAGAAAAGAAGCAACAAAATCTGCTTTTTCGCTTTTCGGTTTCCAAAATTTCCACCAGCTCATTTTCTGAAATAATCAAGTTGAAATCTAATTCGAACAATTTCCTGGAGTTCAGAAATGGGTGAAAATGCATTTTTTAGCAATTGTCGCTGAAGTTTCCCCAAGCTTTCCGGACTTATATAGCGACCGCTGTTGTCATGCTGCAAACCTTCCAAGGCCCGCATGCGCATGAGAATTTCATAGGCTTTTCCTGCCTGAATAAACAAGGACTCATTTGTCGGCTCCAGCTCGGCTAACCGTTCAAATCGCTTGAAGGTATTATTCACTCCAACTACCCCATGGCTCAAAACCAGCAACCTTGCCAGATCTGTAAGCGGCATCATTGCCCTCGATTTAATATCGAATTGATCGCGGTGCTCCCCGGATTTTTCGACCACAAAGTCCCTGAAAAATCCCAACGGGGCAGGATTCATGAGCGCGTTCAGTGCCAAAAAATTGAGGAAAACTTCTCTGCTTTTGATTTGCTCATAGATATGCATGCTGAGTTCCTCTGCAAGGCCGCTGCTTCCGGTCACAGGTCTGAAGTCAAAAAATATGGATGCTTTCAGCAAAGCCTCTTGCGTCGGTGTCAAAATCCATTGTGAAAAATAGGTTTTCCATTTGCTAAGAGGCTGCACCCATTCAGGATTGCTTGCCATTATTTTACCCGGACAAGAAGCAAAACCACAGGACAAAAGAACCTCCACAATTGCAGTCCCGATTTTAAGAAAATATTCAGCTGTTTTTTCTTTCAGTCCCTCCCGAACGTCCTCATAAACCAGCGCATTGTCCTGATCGGTCCTGAGTAATTGTTCTTCCCTGCCTTCGCTTCCCATAGATAAAAAGCAGTAGCGAATCTCCGACAATTCCGGATACTCTTTGGAAAATCTTCCCTCCGCAATTCGACTCGCCTGACGAATAATGACGTCATTAATTTCTGTCATGACGGAAGCCACAAAATCCATCGCAACCTCATTTTCGAGGTAATAGCGAAGCATTTGCTCGGCTCGATCCCGGATTGACTTCATTTCCTTCAGATCCAGGGTATTCATCAACCCATGAATCAATACCGCCGGACTATTTCCCATGGAAAGCAAAATATCGTGATCCGAAATAATCCCCGAAACCGGAGTTTGATCCGTTCCGTCCTCGGTTAAAATCAGGTGATGGAGTCGATTCTTGATCATAGTGAGGTAAAGGTCAGAAAAAGCTGCAGTCCTCTTTCGCGTGATAACCATCGAAGTCATAATATCTTTTATCGCCACTTCCGTGGATACTGATTTGACAATAACCCTTGATCGAAGGTCTTTGTCTGTTATAATTCCTATCGGTCTGTTCTCATCATCCACTATTACAATGCTGCTCACCTGCGCTTCCGTCATCTTTTGAGCGGCGGTTCGGATACTTTGAGTTCCGGTGCAAGTGAGTACTTTTTCAGAGATTTTTATTTCAGACTGATCTGAAAAAATCAGGAGAGAATGATCCCTTGATTCAGTTTTAAATAAACCCCGGGCCTTTTGTCCATGGGATAAATCTTGTCTGATTACTACCTGTCCTGAGGCAAAACCTGCTGCAAAATATAAAGCTACACGACTGTTTTGCTCCAGCATTTGCTCGAAAATTGAAACAGGAATGGCATAAATCAGCGAGTTTTCCACCACTTTGGCAGTGAGTAAATAGGGGCGCTTCCCCAATAATGCCAATACTCCAAAAACATCTCCTTCATCACAATATTCCCGGATTTCTTCCGATTCCTGATGAGTTTCTGTCAATTGGATTGACCCCTCTTTCAGGATAAAAAAATGAGGCTGTGCATCTTGTCCTTGTCTGAAAAGGACTTCGCCTTTTTCCAGGTAGCGGATTTCCACAGCGGTTGATACCTTCTCCAAATCCTCTTTTGAAAGGAAGGAAAAAGGCGGAAATCGCTTCAAGAATTCTGTTACCCGATTGACTATTACGTTGGCCATTTTTTTAGAATCAAGATTCAAGAACCAGTACTTTGAACGCTTCGAGTGAAATTCAAACTGAATTCAGCCAATCTGACAGTAACTTATTTCGGGAATGTAAATTGCTCAGAACAAAATACTTACATCCTGACTATGAAACTTTTTTTCTCAATCTACAGGCCACTTAGAAGACTCAGTTGGACTTTAATTGTAGCTTTCATGCTGGGAGTTCACAATTTCTACAAGCAAGAAACCAAGTCCCCACAGGACATTGTCTTTACCATCGAGCAAGACGCTGAAGAAGAAAACTCCTCTCCAAAAGACTAAAGTCCGCTGCTTTTCCAGAATCAAGATTAGGGAACCAAGAATCACAGAGCCAAGAAACAAGAACACTTTGTATGCTGGGACCTTGTCTCAAGTCTCCGATCTCCCAATCTCTGTTTTTTAAATCTTATGTCTTAAATCTTATATCACATTCTTGCTTCTTGGCTTTTGCTACTTTTTACTTTCTCCCTGCAATTATTTGATCCACTACTTCCGGATCGAGCAAGGTGCTCGTATCTCCCATGCTGTCCAGACTTCCTTCCGCTACTTTGCGAAGAATACGACGCATGATCTTGCCAGATCGGGTTTTTGGAAGTCCTTCTACTATCTGGATTTTATCGGGCTTGGCGATTGGTCCGATGATTTTGGAAACCATCTCTTTGATTTCGTTGATCAGGTTTTCCTCAGTACGGTGTTTCATATCGCAGATCACGTAAGCATAAATGCCTTGGCCTTTGACTTCGTGAGGGTAGGCAACTACTGCAGACTCGATCACCAACGGATGCTCGTTGATCGCGTTTTCCACTTCAGCAGTCCCCATTCTATGCCCGGAGACGTTTATAACATCATCCACCCGACCAAGAATTCTATAGTATCCATCGTGATCCCTCTTTACTCCGTCACCCGTAAAATACATTCCTTTATAGGTCGAGAAATAGGTTTGCTTGCAGCGATCATGATCTCCGTAGGTCGTCCGGATCATAGAGGGCCAAGGGAATTTGATGCAGAGGTTTCCCTCTACAGAATTACCGGTTAGTTCCTTTCCTTCCGGATCTACGATGCAAAGCTGAATTCCCGGCAATGGCAATGTCGCGTAAGCGGGTTTGGTCGGAGTGATTCCAGCCAAAGGCGAAACCAGAATTCCGCCAGTCTCCGTCTGCCACCAGGTATCCACGATCGGGCATCTTCCTCCGCCGATATGGGTGTGGTACCAGTGCCAGGCTTCTTCGTTTATCGGTTCTCCTACAGAGCCAAGTACTTTCAACGAACTTAGATCATGACCCTGAATCGGATCTGTTCCAAAAGCTTGCAAAGCTCTGATTGCAGTTGGTGCGGTATAAAATACATTCACTTTATGCTTGGCAATCACCGCCCAGAAACGACTTGGATCAGGATAAGTTGGCACTCCCTCAAACATCAAAGTTGTGGCTCCAGCCAAAAGCGGCCCATAAACAATGTACGAATGGCCGGTGATCCAACCGATATCTGCCGTACACCAGAATACATCCCCGGCTGAATATTGGAAAACATTGTCAAAAGAATACTTGGTATAAACCATGTAGCCGCCAGTGGTGTGTACCACACCTTTTGGCTTGCCCGTAGAGCCTGAAGTATAAAGAACAAAAAGCATATCCTCGCTGTCCATTTCCTCTGCAGCATTGGTATCAGCCTGCCCTTCAATGACCTCGTGCCACCAAAAATCTCTTCCTGGCTTCATGGTCACTTCCTGATCAGTTCTCTTGTAAACGATTACCGTTTCCACACTCGACTTTTCCAAAGCTTCGTCGACCACGGATTTGATTCCGATTTTCTTATTACCACGATAGTTTCCGTCGGTAGTCAAAACCGCTTTTGCATCGCAATCGATGATTCGATCTGCAAGCGAGTTACTCGAAAAACCTGCAAAAACCACAGAATGGACAGCACCAATCCTCGCGCAGGAAAGCATGGCAATAGCAGCCTCCGGGACCATCGGCATGTAGATCATCACCCGATCACCTTTTCCGATTCCTTTACTTTTCAGTGCGTTTGAAAACTTGCAAACTTCGTGATACAATTCCCGATACGTGATGGTTCTTGTTGGCTCATTTGGCTCATTTGGTTCCCAAATGATTGCAGGCCGGTCGCCAATTGTATAGAGATGACTTTCAAAAATATTCTCTGTGATATTCAACTTCGCATTGACAAACCACTTTACATCCGGCTCTTCAAAGTTCCATTTCAGTACATTGGTCCAGCGCTTTCTCCAGTGAAAAGAATCAGCGATTCTGGCCCAAAACTCTTCGGGCTGAGCAATACTTTTTTGATACTCGTACAAGTATCCGCTGAGGGTATGTAATCGGTCACTCATGATCTTGTTGGTTATTTTACTGGTAATTAATCTCGATTTCTAAAGTCTTTCAATGGTCTTGTGCCGTTCCGGCTCCTTTTGGAATCCGGATATCCTGAATCATATCCTGTACATGCTTCGGTGGCGGTGGAGTGGCCATAGATACAAAATAGCAAACGACAAAGTTTATCATCATGCCTATCGAACCAATTCCCTCCGGGGAAATCCCTAACCACCAATGGTCCGCGGAATTCAACTCGGGACTCATGAGTTTAAAATAGATAATGTAACCCATCGTGAATATCAATCCTGAAATCATCCCGGCGATGGCTCCCTCTCTGTTGATCCGAGTGGAAAAGATTCCCATGATGATAACAGGGAAAAAGGAAGCGGCGGCTAGACCAAAAGCGAAAGCCACTACTTCAGCAACAAAACCGGGAGGATTAACTCCAAAATAACCTGCCAAAACCACTGCTCCTGCAGCAGCCAATCGGGCGATCCGGAGTTCTTTTTTCTCCGTAATTCCGGGATTGAATGTCTTTACCAAATCTCTTGAAACTGACGTCGAAATCACCAATAATAACCCGGCAGCGGTCGAAAGTGCAGCGGCCATTGCTCCGGCAGCGACTAAACCAACAACCCAATTGGGTAGCTTTGCAATCTCAGAACTAGCAAGAACCATAATGTCTTTGTCGATGGTCAATTCATTGGTCTCGGGATCCGGAAGATATTGCACCTTTCCGTCACCATTTTTATCATCAACTTTTATCAGATTCGTTTTTTGCCAGTTATTTACCCAGGATGGAAGCTCAGAAATATTCTTTTCAGAGGTACTGTCTATAGCATTGTAGATTCCAAAAGCTGCTACGGCCGGTGCCGTTGTGTAAAGAATCGCAATAAAAATCAAGGCATATCCTGCGGAAAGACGGGCATCTTTCACCTTTGGCACAGTGAAAAACCTGACGATCACGTGAGGTAAACCTGCCGTACCGACCATCAAGGCAAGGGTAATCATAAACATATCAGTCATTCCTTTCCTCCCGGAAGTGTACTCAGCAAAACCCAAATCAGACAAGATTCCATCCAACTTATCAAGCAAACCGGTGCCATCAGCAACTTCTCCTCCAAGACCCAATTGCGGAATGGGATTACCGGTCAGCTGCATCGAAACAAAAATCGCAGGAACCATGTAAGCAAAAATCAGCACACAATATTGAGCGACCTGAGTATAAGTAATGCCTTTCATGCCTCCCAAAACGGCATAGAAAAACACGATGCACATTCCAATTACCACTCCCCACTCGATCGGTATTTCCAGATACCTGGAAAAAACAATTCCCACACCACGCATTTGCCCGGCTACGTAAGTGAATGAAATGAAGAGTGCACAAATCACCGCAACAACCCTTGCTGTATTCGAATAATAGCGGTCTCCTACAAAGTCCGGAACAGTAAACTTTCCAAATTTCCGCAGGTAAGGAGCAAGTAAAAGTGCAAGAAGCACATACCCGCCGGTCCAGCCCATCAGGTAAACCGATCCGTCATATCCTGAGAAAGAAATAATCCCTGCCATCGAAATAAATGAAGCGGCAGACATCCAGTCAGCAGCTGTCGCCATGCCGTTGGCCAAAGGCGAAACTCCGCCTCCGGCTACATAAAATTCTTTGGTAGAGCCAGCTCGAGTCCAAAAAGCAATCCCAAGGTAAAGCGCAAAAGAAGCGCCGACTAGTATATAGGTCCAGGTAAGAATGTCCATGAGGTATTTTGGGGGTTTGGCGGATTAATCTTCGTTGACGTCAAATTCTTTGTCCAGCTTGTTCATTCGAACCACATAGACAAATATCAGGATCACAAAAGCATAGATGGAACCTTGTTGGGCAAACCAAAATCCAAGCTTATAACCTCCAAGTCTGAATTCGTTGAGAGGCTCCACCAGAAGGATTCCGAATCCGAATGAAACGACGAACCAAATCAGCAGTAGGATCAGTAGAGTTTGGAGGTTTTTCCTCCAATAAGCTCTCATTTTTTCAGGTTGGGAAGGCATGGGTTTGTGGATCAG
>VFKK01000074.1 GCA_009885605.1 Cyclobacteriaceae bacterium
GCATCACGCTTGATACCTGCTACTTGTTTTGCGTCCATCACATCATAAAGATTCAATGGCTGTACGATACCTTCCTGGACAGAAACTCTGATTTTTGTTGCTCCTTTTGTTCCTTTTTTGGTGGTAATCAAAACTACACCGTTTGCAGCCTGAGCTCCGTAAATCGCAGCAGCTGCAGCATCTTTCAATACCTCGATAGACTCAATGTCATTTGGGTTGATAGATGCAAGAGCGTTTTGAGAACCTTGGCCTGAAAGACCACCGTTTGCTACCTGCACACCGTCCACGATGTAAAGTGGATCATTACCTGCGTTGATGGAGCCCACACCTCTGATACGCACGTTAAGTGTACCTCCTGGCTGACCAGAAGTAGATGTCACCTGAACACCAGCGATACGACCTTGCATTGCACGGTCAAAAGACTGAACTGGCAAGTTTGCGAAGACTTCACCTTTCACAGATGAAATAGCACCTGTGATTTCTCTTTTCGACTGATCACCGTAAGAGGTGATCACAAACTCGGAAAGAGCTTGAACGTCCGGCTGAAGAGACACACTAATTGATGTCTGATTGCCGATGGTCACTTCCTGGGCAGTTAAACCCACGAAACTGAAGACCAAAACATTGCTTCCGGCAGGGACACTGATCGAATACTTGCCATCTAAATCTGTGGCAGTTCCAATTGTGGTTCCCTTAACCAGAACTGTGGCACCTGGTACTCCAAGATTATCCTCAGCGGAGGTAACCGTACCGGTAATCACGCGGTTTTGAGCAAATGCCAGAGCACTTCCCAAAAGCAGCATGAGTCCTAGAAGTAAAACTTTCCTCATATTTGATTTGATTATGGTTTAAATAAGGTTCAATGATATCCTTTAAAAGGGAATACCACAACACCATTACACAGAAATTAGATGAATGGTTTGAATGATTTTCTTATCTAAATGCTCCTAAAAAATGTTTAATTCAGTATATAATTCTGTAAATGTGTCTTCTTGGGAGGAAAACGATATTATTATACTGTGAATTAATTGTTAACAAAAGTTAATTGCAGAAATGATTTTTTATTTTTTTTTAAATAATTGAGATAGATCAAAAACAGGCATTTATTCCTTATTTAGCTTTATTTACAGAATTTTATAAATAATTATAATTATAAAATAAGCTATTATCATTTAAAATAAGATTTAGATAGAATTTAAGTTTGTTTGAAAAAATTAATTTATTTGAAATTTAATTTAATAGGCAATCGATTAAATCAATCTTTAATTGATTTGACTTAAAAAAAACCAAAATCAGAGTACTTTAATAGTAATCCGTCGGTTCAAGGCTTGATTAGTAGACGTTGTATTGGGAACCATAGGCTGGGTGTCACCTTTTCCTTCAGTCAGAACCCTGCCGGGATGTAATCCCTGATCGACCAAGTAATTCTGGACGCTTTTTGCCCGCTGCAAACTTAATTGTTTGTTGTACCCAAAACTTCCGATGTTATCCGTATGTCCGGTTATAAGAATATTTACGTTCGGATTTTCTATCAAAAACTTGTATAATCTCTTAAGGGAACTTAAAGACTCGTTTTCCAGCGTATACTTATCAAATTCAAAAAAGACGTTTTCGAAAACAAACTCCTCCCCTGAGGCAACCGGTGTCAGTTCGACCTTTAAATCTTTCACGTTTTTGATTTTGTCACGCTCGACATTATAGATTTTAGGTAAATACCCCTTTTTCTCCACGTACAAGCCCGAAATTGCCTTTTCCGGATATAGCATCATGAAATCCCCGGTTTTTCCATCAGATTGGAATTGGTAGAGTGTGCTGTCATTTGTCAGAGAAACCAAGGACAAAGTAGCATCTATAGGTTCACCGGTTTTTGAATTCAAAACTTTCCCCTCGGTCACCGTTAAATTTTCCCCCAGATAAATCTCCTCGGGAAATTTAAAACGGTAAAGCAACGAGCGATCATTTGCGTTTGCCTCAGTAGTCAATTCGGTAAAGTATGCATAGTCTTTTTGGGCCGTAATAAAGAGCGCCACCTGATCCAGCTGATCATTGATTGGAAGTCCCAGGTTTTCAGGTTTTTGAAATTCCCCCTTTTCTACTCTTGAAAGAAAAATGTCCATCCCACCAAACCCTTGATGTCCATTGGATGAGTAGAAAAGAATCTCATTGTTAAAAAACATGAAAGGTGAAATCTCATCCTTTGGCGAATTGACTATGCTTCCAAGGTTTTTAGACTCTGACCAAGTTTTATCCTTTTGCATGACCGAATACCAGATGTCATTACCACCAAATCCACCTTTCCTATTGGAAGAGAAAAACAGGATTCTACCGTCTGCAGAAAGAGAAGGCTGTGAATCCCATGAGCTGGAATTGACTTTTTTGCCCATGTTGGTTGGTCTCTGCCAAAAGCCATTTACCTTGTAGGCAATATATAAGTCACAGCTTCCTTCTGAGTCCGGCGCATCACATGAGGTATAGATCAGGATTTTTCCATCGGCTGTCACCGAGCATGTGCCTTCGTTATAAATGGAATTGATCGTTTGCGCTATACTAATTGGATTGGTCCAGTCCCCATTTGGCTCCAAATAGGCTGTAAAAATATCTTCCTTGTCATTATTTCCTGTCCCGTCTCTTTTGGTAAATAAAATCTGCTCTCCGTCTGCGGTTAATACTGGAAAATATTGGAGTTGAAATTTATTCAGCGGTTCCTTCAACTTTTGTTTATCAATCGATCTAGCGTGATCAAGCTGACCAGCCAGGAATTCCATCTGACCCTTCATCTCCACATAATAAATCGACCTCTTGAAGCTTTCATCGAGCAAGTGCTCCATGGCCTGAAACTGATCCAAAGCTTCTTCAAATCTTCCTTGCTTCAAATAAAGGTTGGTAAATACCCATCCAAAATCTGCTACATTTTTTGGGGTTGCATTCTTCCCGGCAAGTCGTTGCTTGCCTGCAATTGCTGTCTTTTCCGCCTCAGGATATTTTCCCTGAGTGATGTAAAGCTGGGACATTTTCACATAGGCTTCCAAAAATGAGCCTTCTCGGGCTATTGCAGCCTTATATTTTTCAATCGCCTGATCGTATTGCCTGGAGATTGTCAATTGTTCTGCTTCCTGATAGAGTTTAATCGCCTTGCCATCAACTATAGAATAGGTCTGACCCTGAGCATAAAGCAGAGTCAGAAAAAACATAATTCCAAAGAAAAGAGGGCGCATGAACTTAGGGTATGTTCATAAATTTATGAGTTTGGAGCGAAATTTTCCAATTCGGATGTTTTTTAACGTAATCTATTATCTCCGAAGTGAATTTTTCAGCTTTGCTCCACTCCGGCTGAAGTCGCAATTCGCAGGTTGAACTAACCAAAGCGGCATGCTCTTCGGCGAAAGCAAAATCACTCGGGTGAAATACTACTACTTTCAGTTCGTCTGCTTCAACGTAAATCGAAGGGTGCGGTTTTTTGAATTTTTTAGGGGAAAAGCAAACCCAATCAAAATCTCCCGAATAGGGATGAGCGCCTGAAGTTTCGATATTGGTCGTAAATCCCTTCTCTTTCAAAAGCCGGGTCAATGGATCCAGATTGTAAATGAGAGGTTCGACTCCGGTTATAACGACTAATTTGCCGGGATAAGCCATAGCTCCATCGACAATTTCTTCTATTGATAAGATGGGCCACTTTTCTGATTCCCAGGATTCTTTTACATCGCACCATATGCACCCCACATCACAGCCTCCAAGCCGGATAAAATAAGCAGGGTATCCTGAAAATGCTCCTTCACCTTGTATCGTGTAAAATGCCTCCATCAAAGGAAGCTGAAGCCCTGCGGCCACGAGTTCTTGCGTATTCATTTGAATTTTTGTTAAAGCGGGTGATTCGACCGCTAAATGATTCGCGAAGTTATGGATTGAAAAATTACAAAATTACAAAATTGAAAAATTGGTCCATTTAATCTTTCAATTTTCAAATCTTCCAATTTTACAATCTTTTACTCATCACTATTCGATAATCCTCCACTCCACCCTTGGGAAGGACATCTATAATTTTAAATCCTCTTTTCAACCCAAAATTGATCATGTCGGGAAAACGGTTTCTGGTTTTGAAAAAGACTTTTATAAATCCTTTTTCTCTGGACCAGTTTTCCTGGAAGTCAGCCAAAGCTCTGGCAACGCCTTGTTTCCGGAATTCCGGCCTCACCCCTCCCATCCAGGAATAAAAAGTATCGGGGAAATCACTTTGATAACCAACTTTGAATCCAACCAACTCTCCTTCGATTTCTGCAATTAACGCACAATGAAGTCGATGCCTGAGTCGGCTCTCATAAAAATCAAAAGAAGTCTTTCCGGGAAATTCCGGGATGCGTTCGTGCACCCAGATAATTTCTTCCAGAGAGGCTTCTCGGATAAGGATTTGGGACTGATTTTTCAAGGCTTGAGTTGAAAAGAGGGAAGGTGGTAAAGTTGTAAAGTTAAGCTACCCGTAACCTTACAACTTTTCCACCTTCCAACATTTAACCTACTTTTTAATCGTCGGATACGTCACACCCAACTGTTCCAAATAGGTATCATACTTTGTCTCGTCGTAGTAAAACTTCTCCAACCGAGGACGGAATTGATTCATGATTTCGGTATTCAAATAAATCGGAGGGGCGTCATCCGGACCGATCATTGGCTTGTATTGCTGCTCTTTGGTTTGGACATTTTTATAATAATCCCAAGCCGCAGTCACCAATTCCGGTTGAAGTAGGAAATCCAGAATCGTCATCGCCTCCACTTTTGCACCCGCAGTCACACCTTTATGAGCAATCGGAGTTGCCATCGCGATCGCATTACTCCAATGATGTCCTGGCAAACCAGGAATATTGGAAGGATATCTTAGAGTCACTGTCGGTACTTTCCAGGAAACGTCACCTATGTCGTCTGATCCCCCGGAAACTTCCACACTTGAGGGGATACCCATAGTATCCAATTTAGTTTGCATTCCTTCTATTTTGGAACCCAATTCTTCCTGCACAGCATTTGCCAAAGCCTGATCGGCTTCTGACCATTCTGGCAAACCGACTTGAAGAATATTTGAATACATCTTTTCAGCTATCACTTTATTAAAGTGCCTTGGCCATGCAGTTCCAAGGATTTTAGAAGTCATCGTGGTGCCGGTCATCAAAGCAGCTCCTTTCGCAATATCATTTGCCTGACCGTACATCTCCATAATTCCCGGATAATGAATATCACGGAAATAATACCAGATCGAAGCTTTGGATGGAACGACGTTTGGCTGATCTCCGCCGTCAGTAATCACCGAGTGAGATCGTTTTAGCGGATGCAAATGCTCACGCTTATAATTCCAACCAATATTCATCAACTCAGTTGCGTCAGCAGCACTTTTTCCTCTCCAGGGTGCACCGGCAGAATGAGCGGCGTCGCCTGAAAATGTATATTCTACCGAAATCGAACCGGTACCGGTGGCTTGACCGTAGCTTACGCCCAGATTATTTGCCACGTGGGTAAAAATGCAAATATCGATATCATCAAAGTAGCCGTCTCTCACAAACCATGCTTTCGCAGCCACTAACTCCTCAGCAATTCCCGGCCAGAGAACGAGCGTGCCTCCGATTTTCTCACGCTCCATTATTTTTTTCACCGCAAGTGCAGCTGTGATATTTAGCGGAATTCCTGAATTATGACCTTCACCGTGTCCTGGCGCGCCTTCCACCATCGGTTTATGGTAAGCAACTCCAGGATATTGGGAAGCTTTAGGGATATTGTCCACATCACTTCCTAGCGCGATGGTCGGCCCTTCACCATTGCTCCAAGTCGCAAACCAAGCCGTAGGAATTCCGGAAGTTCCGCGCTCAATCTTAAATCCATTTTGCTCCAAAATTCCGGTGAGATACTTGGAAGACTCAACTTCCTGGAAACCAAGCTCCGCAAAGCTGAAAATCTTGTCCACCATCACCTGACTCATTTTATGGTTTTGCTGGACAATTTCAGTCACTTCTTTTTTGAGGGATTCGATCTGTTCAGGGGAGTATTTCTTTTGTGCAAAAGAAAGATGACTCGCGAAAAGCAGAACCAAAGCCAGAAAAATCTTTGGCGTTGTAATGTTTGTATTCATGGGATTGGTGGATAGTATAAGTTCAAAATACACAAAAAAGAGAAAGCGCTTGAATTAAAATTGACCAATGGGCAGAAACTCAGGACGGGAGGAATTACTAATTTGAATTCCAAACCCGGTCAAAATTTCTATTTTTGCAGGCGTTTAGAAGAAAAATCAAAAAAAATTCAATCATGGCGGAGTATAGTTTTAGGGAAATAGAGAAAAAGTGGCAGGCTTACTGGCAAAATCAAGGCACTTTTCTGGCCGAGGTAAATCCTGAAAAACCTAAATTTTATACCCTGGACATGTTCCCTTATCCTTCCGGAGCCGGACTTCATGTCGGTCATCCGCTTGGATACATCGCTTCGGATATCGTGGCCCGATTCAAAAAGTTAAAAGGATTCAATGTCCTTCATCCGATGGGTTACGATTCATTCGGTCTTCCTGCTGAGCAATACGCTATTCAAACCGGGCAGCATCCGGCGATTACGACTGAAGAAAATATCACCCGATATACTGAGCAACTAAAGAATATCGGTTTTGCTTTTGACTGGACAAGAGAAGTTCGCACATCTGATCCAAGCTATTATAAATGGACTCAGTGGATCTTTATGCAGCTTTTCAACAGCTATTATGATTTGGAAGCTGAAAAAGCTTTGTCCATAGAGTCTTTGATTTCCCGATTTGAAGACGAAGGAAATTCAAAAGTGAAAGCTGTTTGTGATGAAGACACTCAGGCATTCGAAGCTGCTTCCTGGAAAGCTTTCACCGAAAAAGAAAAACAAGAAATCCTCCTTAAATATCGCCTGACTTTTTTAGCTGAAACCAGCGTAAACTGGTGTGCTGCCTTGGGAACAGTCCTTTCCAATGACGAAGTGAAAGACGGATTCTCAGAGCGTGGCGGTCATCCTGTCGAGCGAAAGAAAATGATGCAGTGGTCGATGAGAATCACAGCATATGCGGATCGATTGCTACAGGGCTTGGAAAAATTGGATTGGTCAGAGCCTATCAAAGAAATGCAGCGCAACTGGATCGGTAAATCGATCGGTGCAGAAGTGGTTTTTGAGGTGAAAGGATCTGACAAAACGATCAAAGTTTTTACCACTCGAGTGGATACAATATATGGTGTGACCTATTTGGCTTTGGCACCTGAAAGTGAACTGGCAGCCGAACTCATTACTGAGGATCAGCGTCCTACTGCCGAGGCCTATATCGAGGTTGCAAAAAACCGGTCGGAGCGCGAGCGAATGAGCGATGTCAAAACTATCTCAGGAGCATTTACCGGAGCTTATGCCATCAACCCTTTCAACGGGGAGGAAATCCAAATCTGGGTTGCTGATTATGTATTGGCAGGTTACGGAACCGGCGCTGTAATGGCTGTGCCGGCTCACGATGAGCGGGATTACAACTTTGCGAAGCACTTCAATCTGGAGATCCGACAGGTCATCGACGGTTCCATGGAAAACGGTTCCTTCCCGGGAAAGGGCGGGTTGATCATCAATTCGGGAATGATTTCCGGAATGTACATGAAGGATGCTATGCTCAAAGCAATTGAATTCCTTGAAGAAAAAGGAATCGGAAAAGGCAAGATTCAATACAGAATGCGGGATGCGATTTTTACCCGTCAGCGCTATTGGGGAGAACCGCTTCCTGTCTATTTTAATGACGGTCTGCCTTACCTGATTGATGAGTCTGACTTGCCTTTGATCCTTCCGGAAGTTGATAAATACCTGCCAACCGAAGATGGTGAGCCTCCACTCGGCAGAGCCAAAGACTGGACTTACAAAACTTCCGAGGGTGAATTTCCTTTGGAAAAAAGTACAATGCCCGGTTGGGCAGGTTCGAGCTGGTATTTTTTCCGATACATGGATCCGAAGAACGATTTTGTGTTTGCAGCCAAAGACAATACAGATTATTGGGGAGCTGTGGACTTGTATATCGGAGGATCCGAGCACGCAACAGGACACTTATTATATTCCAGATTCTGGACCAAGTTTCTGTTTGATCTGGGCGTGGTGAGCATCGACGAGCCATTCCAAAAGATGATCAATCAGGGAATGATCCAGGGTCGATCCAATTTTGTTTACCGAGTTTTTCCAAAAATAATTGTCCAAACCGATGATGAAAATCTTCAAATAAAATGGCCACAGGTTTTCATTTCAAAAGGAAAAAGAGACAAGACTTTAGATCAAACAATTTCTGAAGAGGAAAAATCAGAAATTCTAGACTTGGTAAACTCGACTTTTAAAAAGTCAAATCCAGGAGTGGAATTTGAACCATTAAAAACTATCCAACTTTCAGACATTCACGTGGACGTGAATATTGTCCACAACGATCAACTCAACCTGGACAAGTTTAAGGCTTGGAGACCGGACTTGGCGGATGCGAAATTTATCCTCGAAGACGGGAAATACCACTGCGGAGCGGAGGTTGAGAAAATGTCTAAGTCCAAGTATAATGTAGTAAGTCCGGACGACATCATCGAGCGACACGGAGCTGACACACTGAGATTATACGAGATGTTCCTCGGTCCTTTGGAGCAATTCAAGCCTTGGAACACAAACGGCATCGATGGAGTTTTCAAGTTCCTTCGAAAACTTTGGAATCTTTATCATACCCCAACGGGAGATTTTGCAGTTTCAGATGCCGAGCCTAGCAAAGAAGAATTCAAGGCACTTCACAAAGCCATCAAAAAGATGGAAGAAGACATGACCCACTTCTCTTTCAACACTTCGGTGTCGAGCTTTATGATTTGTGTGAACGAACTGAGCTCGTTGAAGTGCAATAAGTGTGGAATCTTGGAGCCGTTGGCTATTTTGGTTTCTCCGTATGCTCCGCATATCGCAGAGGAACTATGGTCGCTTTTGGGTCATCCGGAATCGATCACCAGGACTGGTTTCCCTGAATTCAAAGAAGAATACCTGGTGGAAAGCAACTTTGAGTATCCGGTGATGATTAATGGAAAGATGCGTGCAAAGCTGGATTTGTCACTTTCTCTTTCCGTTCCGGAAATCGAAAAGGCAGCTTTGGAAGATGCACACGTTCAGAAATGGCTGGAAGGAAAAGCTCCGAAAAAGGTGATTATAGTACCGGGAAAGATTGTGAATTTGGTGGTATAGATTTATTGTCATTTCATCAAAAAGGCTCTATTCCCCAGAATGGGGCCTTTTTTCGTTTTTACTGAATAAGGTTATATTTGATTAATGAACCCTCTCAGAGCAAATAGTGAAGCAGTCAAATCTCTATGTAAAAAGCATAAAGTGAAAAAACTCTATGCTATTGGGTCAGTTCTAACTTCAGCTTTCAATGAAGAAAGTGATGTGGATTTTTTGGTAGAATTTGAACAAGACTCGATAGTTGACTTCGCAACTAACTATTTTGAGTTAAAATTCGCTTTAGAAGATTTACTGGAAAGAAAGGTAGACTTAATTGAATACTCCGCCATCCGAAATCCTTATTTCAAGGAAGAAGTTGATGAAACAAGAGAATTGATTTATGGATAGAAAGGTTAAAACTTATCTTTTTGACATTCTCTGTTGCATTGAAGAGATAGAACTATTTTTCGGAGGAGAAGAGGTTACGCTTGACACGCTCTTAAAAGATATCAAAACAGTGAGGGCAGTTGAGCGAGAGTTAGAAATAATTGGTGAAGCGACCAAAAAACTCATCAAACTAGCTCCAGAAATTTCAATTTCTGACAGCAGAAAAATTATTGGGGCAAGGAATTTTATTGCTCATGAATATGGAGCAATTTCCTATGATGTAATTGTGAAACTTATTTATTACAACTTTCCCATTCTCAAGGAAGAAGTTAAAAAGCTTTTGGAGGAAAAATGATCCTCTACACCTTCCCGATCCGTACCTCTTTTATCGATCGCGACTTTGAAATGATCAGTCCGACCATGAGAATCAAAGCGTTGGAATTTACCCAAAGTCCTGTCAAACTCCCTTTTTTCTTCCTACTTCAGTTTTTCCAACTCCTTTGGTTTTTGCCCAAAACCACTCACTATTTATGTTTTTTCGGCGGCTATCACAGCGTACTTCCGGTTTGGTTTGGAAAGATATTCGGGAAGAAATGCGCCATCCAAGCCGGAGGAACTGACTGCATCAATATGCCTGAAATCGGTTATGGTAACTTCCGGAAGAAATGGCTTCGGAAAGCAACTGTCTATAGCTTCAAAAATTGCACGTTGATCCTGCCTGTAGCGGAAGCATTGGTGAAACAGGATTACCGATACGATCCCGGGATATCTTCAAAGCAAGGATTGCTCAATCTGATACCCGATCTGAAAACCCCGATTCAGGTTATCCCCAATGGATTTGACACTGATTTTTGGAAGGATTTGGGGAATGAGCGGAAGCCTTTCAGCTTTTTTAGTGTAGCCACAGGAACTTCAAATTCCACCAGGTCTAAAGTCAAAGGATATGATTTAATTGAAAATTTAGCAGCAAATCATCCACATTGGCAATTCACTTTGGCAGGAGACGAGCAGTACAAATCCTCAAATTCCAATGTGAAAATTCTGGGAAAACAGAACCAGGAATCACTTCGGGATCTCTACAATCAGCACCAGTTTTATTTGCAGCTTTCGACTTCGGAAGGTTTTCCCAATGCCCTTGGAGAAGCAATGGCTTGCGGCTGTGTGCCGATCGGTTCGGCTGTCGGAGCTATTCCGGAAATTATCGGAGACGCTGGCTTTATCCTTCCCAAAAAAGACCCGCAAGAACTGGAAGTTTTATTTAAACGAGCATTAGAAGCTGATTTGGTCTTATTAAGAACATTGTCTCGGGAACAAATCGTCAAAAACTTCAATTTCAAAAAACGGCAAAATCTCCTTCTTCAAGCACTGCTGTACTAGAACCCGCAATAACCAAAATCTCATTCGCTCCTGTTTTTTTACAGATTTTTTGAGCGAGGCGAAACCAAGTAAACTCAATCCTCTCAGATTGAAATGTTTGAAGTTAAAAAAGGAGACCAATCAAAAAATTTATGATCAGAATTTGTCTCTATTGTGATGATTATCACTGATTAAGACCTTGGCTTTAGATAGTTTTAGGTATCAAAATATCTAATTCGAACTCGTTATAAAATGAGAGAATCAGAAAATCGCTTTTTCACAAAAGGTGAGATGAATTGGAAGATTTATGGAGTTCCCATTATCAGTGAAACTTCTATCAGGCTAAAAAAACATTGCAGTAAATAATTTTTTTGGATTAAAGGGTTAATAAATGGAAAGCCTTCTCGAAATTTTCGGGAAGGTTTTTTTGTTTTTGGACTCCGAAACCAAACCTATTCAGAACCAAAATTTTTTAATTATTTAAACCAATTTTTCAGATTTTTACATTTTTATCTAAGGTTTTAAATAATTTTTAAACCGGTTTTTCAGAATCTGACAAAATCATCTGAAGTAAGGACAAAAAAAGAGGGAGCTTTCAGTTAAGAAAGCTCCCAAAGAGGGTCTATTATTAATCAAGTAAAACCATATAAACTTTGGCAAACAGATCAGTTAATAAACTTTTATGAGCACCAAAATTTCTTAAACTTAGCTAAACATCTGATATAATCACAATTTCAGTAAAAAGTTTTTGAATTTTCTTCAAATTATTTTCAATGAATGCTTTTGAAAGATCTTTTGTGATCCGCCCTATTCGGATTTAGAAGCCCGTATGAAGTAGGTTAAATTATTGAAGCCTGACAGCGCCTAAACTTCCTGAATTTGAAAACCACCTATTTGCAGATATTGATGTGCGAGCTCGAGTCTTGCCTTCAAGACAAAATCCATAGGAGTCTGGCTAGGTTCGAGTGGAGGAGTTTGAGCAACTTGAACCTGTCAAGACAGGAGAAGAAATAGTGCGAAAAACTTGATATAATGCATATGATTGTAATTGTCTTTAAGCGGTCATCTGAAATCTCGAATGACCGATAATCATTCCGGGCTGTGACGTTTTGTGTCATGCTCGATTTCATCTTAACTGAGAAAACATTTTTGATTATCTTGATCAGGAAATTCCCAACCTGATGAAAAAATTAATTCTTGCCTTGTTGGTGCTCA
>VFKK01000027.1 GCA_009885605.1 Cyclobacteriaceae bacterium
GCAGAACCCGCAACGTAGCCGATCCCCAGGCCCGCAATTCCCGCGAATACTCCCGCGGCCGTCACGTCTGCACCAGCACCGGGACCACGGATGATCATGGGTCTGTCATGGTAGCGCTCTGTGGTCAGCAAAATCATGTTGTCACTTCCCTGCAATCCACTAAAAGGATGTGCAATCGGCAATGAATTCAACCCGACAGTGGCTTTTCCGTTTTCCAAAGTAGCCATGAATCGGAGTTTTTCTCCTCTGGCACCTGCTTGGGTCAGCATGTCACCAAATTCCTGATCGTGGCCTTGAAGCTTCTGGAAAAACTCCTCCACAGAGGCCGTTTTACGGCAATCTTCCGGAACCATGCTTTGAATGGTGATTGAGTCAAACTCTAATTCCTGTTCAGCTTCTCTGCCGAGAATCAGAATTTTTCGGGCCACGTCCATTCCGCTTAGATCGTCTCTCGGATCTGGTTCGGTATAGCCTTTTTCCTTTGCAACTCTGACAACTTCTGAGAATGGAGCCCCATTTTCCAATTCGGAAAAAATGAAATTCATAGATCCGCTGAGGACAGCTTGAATCCGGATCACCCGATCGCCGCTCAGCATCAGATCCTGAAGTGTATTGATTACCGGGAGACCGGCAGCCACGTTAGTTTCGTAGAGGAATTTTACTCCCCGCTTTTTTGCTAGTTTTTTCAGTGCTTTATATTGCTCCATCGAGCCGGAATTGGCCTTTTTGTTTGGAGTAACGATGGCAACTTTGGCTTCCAAAATTCTGAAATAGGCATCTGCCACTTCCTGACTTGCAGTGCAATCCACAAAAACCGAGTTTGAGAAGTTCATTTCCTCCATGGTCTGAATAAATTTCTCCAAGTCCATTTTTGGATCCCCATCAGTTAGCTGATGTGGGTTTTTAAGATCAAACCCATCTTCATGGAATGCCATAAAACGGCTATTCGCCAATCCGTGAATCTGAATATCGAGTTCGCTTTCACCGCGGAGTTTACGCTGTTGATTTGCAATCATTTTGATTAAAGCCTGACCGATCAGTCCTGTACCCACCAGGAATACGTGGAGGACTTTGGTTTCGGAAAGGAAAAATGCCTCGTGCAAAGCATTGAGTGCCTTTTGCAAATCAGGCTGAGGAATTACCGCAGAGATATTCAATTCAGAACTTCCCTGTGCGATTGCCGCCACGTTGATGTTATTGCGACCAAGTGCACGGAACATTCTTCCTGAAGCTCCGGGGTTTGACTTCATATTTTCCCCCACCACAGCCACTGTTGCAAGATTGTGAAGAAGAATCACATGATCCATTTCTCCGGATTTGATCTCGTAATAGAACTCCTTTTCCACCGCTTCTTTTGCCGCGTGAGCTTCATGAGTTTTGATGGCAAGGCAGATACTATGCTCAGATGAAGCCTGAGAAATCAGCAAAATATTGACTTTGGCTTCAGCCAATGCCTTGAATACCCGGCTACTTGCCCCGACAGAATCCATTAATCCTGCACCCTGAACAGTTACTATGGAAATATTTGACATCGAACTGATGCCTTTGATCAACGCGCCGTGGCTGACTTCACCATTGATGAGCGTTCCCGGATTTTCGGGCTCAAAGGTGTTTTTGATGTAAATCGGAATAGACTTCTTCATGGCCGGCTGCATAGTCGCCGGGAAGATCACTTTTGCACCAAAGTGAGAAAGCTCCATTGCCTCGTTATAACTTAACTGAGGAATGGTAAAAGCGGTGTAAACCAGTTTCGGATCGGAGGTCAATACTCCTGATACATCGGTCCAGATTTCCAGATCTTCGGCATCAAGTGCAGCTGCAAAAATCGCTGCCGTATAGTCCGAGCCGGACCTTCCCAGGGTGGTGGTCTCCCCTTTGGCAGTCGAAGCAATGAAACCGGTGATGACTTTTATTCCGTCATGCTTTTGAAAATATTCTTTGATTTTAGCATTGGTGACTTCAAAATCAACTCTGGCTTGGCCGAAGCGATCATTGGTACGAATGACTTCTCTTGCATCCAGAAATTGAGTTTTGATTCCATGTCCCTGGAGAGATTCTGAAAGCATAAACGATGACAGCCTTTCGCCAAAACTTGCCACATAATCCAAAGTCCTTGCAGAATTTTCTTTGATCAGAAAAATTCCGTGAAAAAGATCTTCCAACTCTTTAAATCGCACCTTAACGAAAGTCATCACGGTAGACTGATGTTGAACAGCGATTAGCTGCCTCACCATAGTCAGATGCTTCTCCTCCAAAGTCAATAAAAGGTCGCGGTACTCTTCCTCGCCTTCTCTTGCAAGTTGGGCAATTTTGAGAAGGCTCTCCGTCACTCCCCCAAAGGCAGAAAAAACGACGGCTATTTCATGCTGCTTAAGCTTAGCCTGAATGATGGAAAAAACTCGTTTGATGTTATCGGGGTTCGCTACAGATGAACCACCAAACTTGATTATTTTCATAAATAATGAGGAAGAAAACAGATTGCTGGGAAAATGAAATTGACCTTAAATAGGCCATAGGGGCGAGCACTCAGGTATATTAACGGGAACGCCCCGTAATTGTAGTGCACATCCATGTAGTCATAGAAAAAATGGTGCAAGCGCCTGTACCCATCATTGGGAAAAGGTTTTCTGAAGAAGAAATGTTCGCTGCAAATACCATAACTGGAGAATTGACAAGACAATTTTACTGAGGAATTTCCATTATGCCAAACAAACTATTAGAGAATTTAAAAATTATTGGAATTTTCGTTACCGATTGTCTAAAAAAACCAGCTTTTGTTAGAAAGTCTATTTTTTTGATTTTAAAAATCTGATTTACTAAAAAATATTTTTTACAGAATCTGTTAACTTTCTGTAGATCCAAATTTCAAGCACCTGAGACTCGTCAAAATTCTTTCACTGGCTCTTTTAATTCTCTTTTTCTGTAGCTGTAGCAGCACCGAAAAGCTGGATACCGATAGCCTTTTGATTGGCAATACTTGGGAGCTTTCTTCCTTGATGGGTGAAGATCCTGATAGGAATGAATTCCGCGACGGATTGCCTTCTCTTTCTTTTTTGGAGGGAGGTAAATTGGCAGGATATGCAGGCTGCAATAACTTCTCCGGAGGCTTTTCCCTGGAGGGAACCTCCATCAAACTCGATCCGGGACCAATGACCAGAAAAGCTTGTCAGGGAATAGGTGAAGATGAATTTATTACTGCCATGAGCAGGGTGAAAAATATAAAAGCAGGGAAAGTTAAACTTACCCTGCTCGATGGACCCACAGAAATTATGACTTTGATTCCAAAATCAGAGTAAATCCCTGATTCTAGATAATCTCTTCTATCGGGTGGTTTTTCCCCCGGAAATTCACCTGTTCATTTTTCTTTTTCCCAAGAAGTAACTGACCCAGCGGAGAGTTTTTGCTCAAAAGATAAACTTTCTTGTCCTCCACATTGATTTGGCCAATACTTACGGCCAACATAAACCAATCAGATCCGAGTTTTATCATACTTCCTTCTTGTACAGATGGAGCCGTTTCTTTGATCGCTTGCAAGCGCTGAATTTCATCCAGATCAATTTTGCTTTGCTTGATCTGCAGCTCCAAAGTCATCAAATCCTGGGTCATCATCTCGCGACTTGTCTCAAACTTATCCCCGGCGCTGCTTTTGGTTTCTTCAAGAATTCCTTCCAGCATGGTATCCCTCTCTTCCTTGAGAAGTCTGTATTTTTCTTTCAGCAGCGTCAGTGCAGTCTGGTAAACTTTTGCTTTTAAATCGTTCATAAAATTACTCTGTACAAGGTTCTTTGCGTCGTGTATCAATGATGTAAACTATTTTCCAGCCGTCTGCGGTTTTTACCAACTGGAATGAATTGACTCCGCAGTGACTGAAACTTCCATTTACATAAAATCTATAGGGTGTCCAGGCAGATGCCAAGGTGCCGTCAACTTTTATTTGATAATCCATGATTCGCTCATCCAGTTGAGTTTCAGCAGGAGTGGTGGAAATTCGCTTTGCAAAATCTGCAACTGAATTACTTCCCACTTCACTTCCTTCAGGCTTTGCAACCACGGTATTCATGATTGCTTCAGGAATAAATGCTGCTGTAACCTGCGCTGCATTCTTGGCTCTCATTCCGTCGAAAAGAGAAACAATTACCGCCTTTACCTCCTCTTCTTCAGACTGCGAAAAAGCTGGAATTCCGGCCCAAATGGCTAAGAAGACAAAAAGGATGAGTTTTCTTTTCATTTTAATTTTTTGATTAGGACTCTCCGTAAAGTTTGAAAGTCATATTTCGCAAGGCCGGTGTGTTTACCGCATAATGCATGGCTTCAGCAATGTCATTTGGATTAACCCATTTGCTGAAATCTGCATCCGGCATCGATTTTCTGTTTTGAGGAGTATCAATCGTACTCGGCACGAAAATATGCGAACGGATTGAAGTCTCTTTGGTTTCTTCCCCGATGATTTCGGCAAGCGTAATCACTAGTTTTTTACTCATCGCATATGCCAAAACTCCTTGCGCATCAGCCGGCTGTAGAGCAGGCCTCGCTCCCACGAAGAGGAAAGTGCCTTTTTGTTGCTTTTTCATGATCGGTAAGAAGCCTTTCACCAAATGAAAAGCACTGTAGAAATTAAGCTTAAACATCTTTTCAAGATCTTTTTGCAAGGTATCTTCAAGAGCGCCTGACATGAAACCTCCCACTATAAGCGCAAGTGCATCTACTTCACCGTATTGCAAATGATATTCCTTGATAAAATCGCTTACGGCTTTCTCGTCAGTCACATCCACTTCATAGACATCGTCCGCCTCCTCCACCACTTCGTCTTTGCCCGGCTGGGTCAAAGCAATTATATGGTATCCTTCTCTCTTAAACTTCTCGACCACCGCTTGCCCGAGATTTCCTGCTGCTCCGGTGATTATGATATTTCTGGTCATGATTATGAAAAATTGATCCCGATTATCGTTAAAATTAGCCTTAATTTTTCAATAAGGCATGAATCACCTCAAAACCAGTATACAGAGTAAAGAAAATAAGCGCAAAAGAAACTTTGCCATTAAACTTCTTTTACTGATTGTTTTAGAATTTTTCTATGAAGGCGACACTTTTTTGAGTCCTTTATTCGAACGATATTCCATACTTTATAACGTTGTCAAAGCGCTGATTTTCCTGCTGAGCACTAATCTTTTGATCTCCCTGGGAAGGATCATCACCCTTAGAATCTACCTCCAGAAAACTGATGATTCTAAAGTTCAGCCAAATTTTGTAATCGGAATAGACCGAATTTCGAGCATCCTGAATGTGAACGCGATCTTGATTTCATTCATACTAGCCTTCGGAATTAAGCCGCTGGAGTTCCTGACCAGCATCACTATTGTAGCTGCGGCCATCGCCATTTTGACCAAGGATTTTATTTCCAATATCATCAACGGTTTGATTATCATGTTTTCGGATCAACTGGAAATTGGAGACAAAATCCACATTGGAAAAAGCACAGGGTTTATCCGGGATATCACTCTCAGCAATATCACTCTGAAAAACGATACCGGTGAAATTATCATCATCCCGAACTCGATGGTACTTACATCTGAGGTTATCAATTATTCCAAAAACAATGCACATCAGGTCATTTTTGACACCGAACTTCCCTATTCTACAGAGCTACAATTGAATGGACTGGAAGAAAAATTAAACGAGGTTTTAAAATCATTTTCAGAGTATGTTTTCCTGGAAGGAGCTCAGCTAAATGTCCTCGAACGAAAAGCCGAAACTCTGCTGGTGCGGTACCAATTTCCAATTAAATCCGGAGAAAAGGCCACCGAAATCCAGGTGAGAAAAGTAATCAACCAAGCCTTGATCGATTGGAGTCATGAAAAGCGAAAAGCCTAATTATTTTGACCTAGTCTATCAGGTCGTCCGGGAAATCCCGAGCGGAAGGGTATGCCCCTATGGTACAATCGCAAACTATCTTGGGATCAAAAGCGGTGCAAGAATGGTTGGATATGCCATGAATGCAGCTCACACCATGCCGGATGTACCCGCACATCGTGTGGTAAATCGACAGGGATTATTAACCGGAAGGCATCATTTCTCTACCCCGACACTGATGCAGGAATTGCTGGAAAAAGAGGGAGTGATCGTGGAAAATGATCAGGTCAAAGACTTCGAAAAGTTGTTTTGGAATCCGGAAACCGAGCTGAAAGTTTGATTATTTTCTCCTGATTAAGACCAATCCAAGGAACATCAACAAGCCATTCAGGATCAAAGCTTCAAAGCCAAATTTGTAGCCCCAAAGTAATTTTTCGGAGTTTTGGCTAATCAGGAAGGTCAAAACCGGAGCAGAAACTGCCAAAAACGGAACCCATTTATCTTTCACCTGCCAAGTAGTAAAGAGTCCAAAAGCATACAAGCCGAGCAATGGCCCGTACGTGTAGCCTGCAATGATAAATACCGAATTGATCACGCTCTGATCATTGATCCAATAAAACATCAGAATGGCAAGAATCATGACTAGTGAGAAGGCAACGTGGACCCGCTGACGAACCTTTACTCGCTGATCCGCCGGATATCTCCTTTCGATTTCGAGAAAGTCGATACAAAACGAAGTTGTCAGAGCAGTTAGTGTGGAATCTGCACTGGAGTAAGCTGCCGCAATGATTCCGAGTACGAAGACAATTCCGGCGAAAGCGGAGAAGTGCTCTGTTGCAAGCAAAGGAAAAAGCTCATCTGATTTTGTGGGAAGCGCAATTCCCTTTGTTTCGGCATAGAGATAAAGCATGATCCCGAGGGACAAAAACAGGATGTTTACAATCACCAAAATGATGGTAAACCAGAACATATTCTTCTGAGCATCGCCGATATTTTTGCAAGTAAGGTTCTTTTGCATCATGTCCTGATCCAGTCCCGTCATCACAATGGTGATAAAAGCTCCTGAGATAAATTGCTTGAAGAAGTTGGTTCCGGATTTCCAATCCCAGTCGAAAATCTTTGAGCGAGGATCCGAACTTACCGCTTCAAAATAAGCGGAGATCCCATCAAAACTCAGTTCTTGACCAATCAAAACAATGATGATAACCACTGCTGCCAGCATGAAAAAGGTCTGAAGGGTATCAGTCCATACGACTGTTTTTATTCCTCCACGGTGGGTGTAAACCCAAATCAAACCCACAGTAATTACAACTGATAACCAGAAAGGAATCCCAAGAGAGTCGAATAAAATCAACTGAAGTACAGCTGCAACCAGGAATACCCGAAGTGATGAACCCAGCGTTCTGGAAAGGATAAAGAAAAAGGCTCCGGTCTTGTAAGACCAAAATCCAAACCGATCTTCGAGGTAAGAATAAATCGAAACTAAATTGAGTCGATAATAAAGCGGAAGGAGAACTTTGGCAATAGTGAAATAACCAACCGTGTATCCCAAAACAACTTGAAAGTAATAGAAGTTAGTATTGCCGACTTCACCGGGTACTGAGATGAAAGTCACTCCGGAAAGTGATGCCCCAATCATCCCAAAAGCTACCAAAAACCAAGGGGATTGACGATCGCCGGTGAAGAATGTATCTGCTGAGATTTTCCTGGTAGTAAACCAGGCAATCAGAAATAAAAGCAAAAAATAAAAGCAAATAACAACAAGGACAACTTGGGGATTCATAAATGCGAATAGAGTGGGGCGCTAAGTTGTTCAATATTCTTAATTTTGCAAAATGAATGTATTGAATCCTACTAAACCATACTACGAAGAAGTTGAAGTGCTCTTGGAGGAGTTACTCGAGGAAGAGGGCTTGGATCTGGTTGTTTACAACGACGAAGTAAATACCTTCGACCACGTGATCAATGTCCTGATGAAAGTATGCGAACATGCACGAGAGCAAGCTGAGCAATGCACGCTAATCATCCACTACAAAGGCAAATGTGCTGTAAAAAAGGGTTCTTTCGAAGAATTGAAACCGATGTGTGAGGCCATTCTTGATGCCGGGATTCAGGCTAATATAGTTTAATAACCCACTTGTGAATTTCCCTTCCAAACTAATCGAAGACGCCGTCACTGAGATTTCCCGATTGCCGGGAATAGGAAAAAAGACCGCTCTCAGGCTTGCACTCCATTTACTCAAACAACACGAAGCCAATACAGAGGCTTTGGCACTGGCGATTACGCGGATGCGAACTGAAATCCGCTATTGTAAGATTTGCCATAACATTTCAGATGATGAGGAATGCAGCATTTGTTCCGGCCACAGACGAGATCCTTCCATAATTTGCGTAGTAGAAGACATCCGCGATGTATTGGCAATTGAGAATACCAATCAGTTTCAGGGAAAATACCATGTCTTGGGAGGCGTCATTTCCCCGATCCAGGGTATAGGCCCTGATGAGATTAAAATCGAAACTCTAATCAACCGGGTGGAACTAGCTCCGACAGAAGCTCCGATCAGAGAGATTATTTTAGCTCTAAGCGCCACCATGGAAGGGGATACAACTGCTTTTTACCTGGCGAAAAGATTGAAAGAAAAAGGTGTAAAAGTGAGCACGATCTCAAGAGGAATTCCTTTTGGTGGCGAATTGGAATTTACAGACGAGGTCACTTTGGGCCGAAGCATCATGACTCGGATTAATTACTCCTGGGAGTAAGTTTTTGTTTGTGTTAAATAAAGCGCTTTCTATATTTGCACTCCGTTTGGGGGATTAGCTCAGTTGGCTAGAGCACTACGCTGGCAGTGTAGGGGTCATCGGTTCGAATCCGATATTCTCCACGTAAAAGCTTCACAGGAATGTGAGGCTTTTTTGATTTCTGGCTTAGTCGAAAAATGAAACTATCATTAGCATGACCTGCACTTTAGGAATCATGGAAAGCCTTCCTATAAGCTGTAAAGTTGAGTTTTAAATCCATGGTTACTTTACACTGTAAATTATCTGCCGACATTGATTTAAAACCTCTTAAATTTTCTCCACGTTTTAATACTGGCTTCCCATCAATTTAAATGCTCGCTCGATTTCATTTTATCCTGACCCTCGTAATCTTCACAGTTTCATGTGAGCAAGAAAATCCTTGCAATGGATTTGAGCTGGGCAAGCCTGTTGAAATTCCTGCCGGAGAAACCGTCAAAAATTGCCTCGAAGATATTTCAATCACTATGCTTCCTGTGCAATATGATTCCCGATGTCCTGAAGGCGCTGTCTGTATTTGGGCAGGATATGCAAAAGTTGATTTGCTTTTCTCCTCCCGTGGAAAAGAAGTATCCGTAAGCCTGTCAACTGATCCCGGCTTAAGCAACATTCCAAATAAAGTTTCTGTAGAGGGTTACAGCTTTCAACTCCTTGAATTAACTCCATATCCTAAGCTTGGCAATGATTCAAAAAGGTACAAAGCCAAATTGTTCATCGAGTCAGTTTTACCTTGATTTTGATTAATTTCCCTTCGGAATAACTCACCTTGGAAAATTAAAATGCTAAAACGAACCCTACTTTTATTTGCCTTTTCAGCGTTGCTAGGCTCCTGCGCATGTGACCCGGAAGACATTGCTCAAAGCGCAATGTGGGGACTGGAAAAAATGATGGGTGAGGGTTTTATGCCTTCTGAAGAAATCAAAGCTTTGGGAAAATTTCAGGGAGTAAGCGTCAACCTCAGCCAATCAACCGCGGATGACGTCACCGAGTCCACGATTTTTCTGAAACTTGAAAATGGCGATCCTTTGATTTTGGGAAATCAACCGGAGGTTTTGGCTCGGAAGTGCGCCGAACTCTACATCAGGGATTTTCAGGATGCTCGCGCGTATAGTCTGATCACGATCCAATTTATCCAGACAGATCCGCAAAATCCTGAAAATTACGCCATGCAGGAATACACGTTTGAAACCAAAGATTTTTAACTCTCAACCCCCTCAGCATATGAACCTCCCTCCCGAATACCAAAAACCGCCTCAATCTCTTGGAGATTGGATTATCTCGGTCATCATTACTAAAATCCCACTGATTGGCTTGATCATGCTGATCGTCTGGGCAGTGGACAAGGAAACTGAACCGAGTAAAGCCAATTGGGCAAAAGCTGAACTGATCGTTCAACTCATCGGAATTGCCATTGCCATTTTAATTGTTGCAGTTGTTGGGTTCACCTTTTTAGCAAATTTTGGGGACGATTTCGATTGGTCCGAATTTAAATAATGAAGTACAAAGCTATTTGCTCTGACATTGACGGCACTCTGCTCAACTCGGAGAGAGATCTTTCAGTACGATTAAAGCAAGTCATCAATTCGCTGCCTTCCCAAGTACCATTGATTTTGGCAAGCTCACGCATGCCGGATGCGATGAGGCATTTGCTCACGGATCTGAGTCGCCCCTCCGAACCTTTGATTGCTTACAACGGTGGTTTTGTTCTCGATGGATTTGGTAATGTGTTGGATTCGGTCAGTATTCCTTTGAATTTGGTTGCCAAAATCCTGGAAATGACCAAAAAAACCTCCATCCATGTGAGTTTATATCACGGGGAAAACTGGTATGAATCTCAAAATGATTACTGGGCACAACGAGAAATCAAAAACACGAAGGTGGAACCGACCTGGAAAACCGGAGAAGCAGTTCTGGACCTCTGGTCAAAAGTAAATCTTGGTGCCCACAAAGTGATGTGTATGGGAGACTCTCAGGAAATTTCCTGGCTTTTTGGAGAGCTACATTATGAGCACTCCGGCGACTTGCATCTTTACAGATCCAAAGACACCTACATCGAAATCGCTCCGAGAAAAATCTCCAAAGCAACCGCTTTGAAGCTTGTTTTAGAGCAATGCTATGACTTTGGGATGGAGGATGTTATCGCTTTCGGGGACAATTACAACGACATCGATCTTCTTCAATCTGTGGGTTGGGGAGTGGCAGTCGAAAATGCACGACCGGAAGTGAAAGCCGTCGCCAATGAAATCACGCTGCATCACAGGGAAGATGGAGTGGCCACCATCTTAGAAAGGATTAGTATGTATGATGTGTGATATATGATGTATGATTTATTCGTACATCATATATCTAAAATCTAACATCATAAAATCCCTCTTCCGTCTTCCACTTCTTCAATCGACTGCATTAAAAAATCCTGAAAGGGTTTCATCCGTTTGAATCCATCCAAAGCGATATTGATGAAATTACCGGAATCGATATCACGATCAGAAACCGGCGACGATAAAATGAAACTTTTCAACTTGAGGTACTCGATGTAAGGATGATCTGCTGAATAATCACGTGGACTGGTTTTCAGCTTTTCACCTTCGATTCCTTTAAAAACCTTTTGAACTTCGGGATCCTGCTCGATTTTTTCGAGTTCAGCACCCGAGTAATCAATCTCTTTTCGAATTTTTTTTAAGGTCTCCGCCATCGGCATCCAAATCCCTCCTGCCAAAAAAGAACCTCCGGGCTGCACATGCATGTAATATCCCGGTCCTTCTGACTTTTTACCTTTTGGAGAAAAATAAGCAGCGAAATTAGTCTTATAAGGGGCTTTGTTAGCAGAAAAGCGAACATCGCGATTTTGCCTGAAAACGCAGTCTTTTGGCTGAAAAGTAGAAAGTGCAGGTTCCCAGTCAGCAACTCCTTTGAGAATAACCGCCACATCTTCCAGAAATTTCGCTTTTGCATCCAGGTACCATTTTTTATTAGACTCCATCCAATCCCGATGGTTGTTTTCAGCAAGTGCCGTGAGGAAAGGAAGATAAGGTCGCATGGTCAAAATTTAAAATGAAGGATAGAAATTGAAGAATTTAAAATGGAAAATTGAGAACGATGAATCAATTAACCTATCTGATAAACACATGTTTTAAATAAAATCTACCAGCCCTTCCAACTTCATTCCCCTACTTCCTTTGATCAGAATCAGATAATCTTCGAGCTTGCTGTCTTCCAGCCAGTTTCGGAATGAAAACGGATCGGGAAAATACAGTGCTTTTGGAGCTTTTTCTAAAGCTGAAACTATCAGTGAACCGGTAAAGCAAATCTTATCAATCGGGTATTCGCTCACAATTTCTCCCAGTCTTCGATGCTCCTCCTCTGAGTGATCTCCCAGCTCAAACATGTCTCCGAGGATGATCATTTTATGCTTTTTGCCGGTCATCTCTCCGAAAGTCCGGATTGCAACTTCCATGCTCGAAGGATTGGCATTGTAGGCATCGAGAATAATCAGATTACTGCCTTTTTCGATCAATTGCGATCGCATATTCGAAGGACGGTAAGAGACGATTCCCTCCACGGCTTTGTCCATGGACACTCCGAAAAACTTCCCGACCGTAATCGCAGTAGCAATATTTCCAAAGTTGTAAGCGCCAATCAAAGCGGTCAAATAAACCTGATCCGAATCCTCTACGCTGAACTTCACAAACGGATCCGCGCCGTTAAATCTCACTTGGCAGAAATCGCCTTTCGCAGGATAAAGCACCGGATTTTCAAAGCGTTTAATCATATTAGCCAGAATCGGATCCTGAGAATTGATAAAAACGGTTCCGTTGTTTGCCCGCAAATGTTGGTAAAGCTCGGTTTTGGTTTTTAAAACTCCCTCAGGCCCACCCATTCCTTCGAGATGTGCTTTTCCGATATTTGTGATAAAACCATGCGTGGGCTCGGCGATTTCACAAAGTTCCTGAATGTCTCCCTGCTTGTTGGCGCCCATTTCCACAATTGCGATTTCAGCATCTATGCCTACGGAAAGCAAAGTCAAAGGAACCCCGATATGATTATTGAGATTGCCGACCGTGGCAACTGTCTTGAATTTTTGCTTTAAAACCGCATTAAGGAGTTCCTTGGATGTAGTTTTTCCATTGGAACCTGTCAATCCAATGATGGGGATATTCAGCTGATGCCGATGGTGATTTGCCAATTGCTGAAGCATCCGCAAAGCATCTTCCGCCATGAAGTACCGCTCATCGTCTTCAATAAAATATGCCGGATCGTCGA
>VFKK01000201.1 GCA_009885605.1 Cyclobacteriaceae bacterium
ACGGATGGAATTCGTCCGAGTTGGAGAAATAGTAACGGTAGGTTTTCTGATTGATGGACTGAATCAGGTTGAAAGTTGGCGGGACTTCCTTCACAGAGTTTAGCCGAATGTCCTGAGGCAAGTATTGATTAATGGCTGGCAGCAGAGATTCCATTTCCGCTTTTTCCCGAAGGAAAATCTGCACATATCCACCCTGACAAGATACACCGGCATCTGTACGGCTTCCTCCCAACACAGAGAAATCATCATGACCGAGCACAAACTTTAGCACCCTTTCCAGCTTTCCCTGAATTGTCGCTTGTCCGGGCTGTATCGCCCAACCTTTATATCTGGCTCCAAAATAGGAAATGGAAAAGAGGTAAGAGAATGGGCGGGATTGCACGGGATGATTAGGGTTTGATACTTGAAATTGGAGAAATTTTACGAACCGATCAAAATTGGACTGTTGATAAATCTGGTCCCTTCAATTCTAATTCTGTCCAACGAGATTTTAAGAAGTATTTTTTATCTTCAAACAACCCAACGATTTGCCATGCTATCCTTTCTGTTGTCCTTAAAATCAAGTCCCTTACCTCTGATTTTGATAGGAATGAGTATCTCAATCACTTCTCTTCTTGCCCAATCCTCCCCTGTCACCCATTCCGAACTTATTTTTCCTTTGCAAGAAAAGCATGTGCATGGGAGTTCGTTGGTAGCACTACCAAATGGAGACATGCTTGCAGCCTGGTTTTATGGAAGCGGAGAGCGCACTGCGAATGATGTAAAAATCATGGGTTCGCGGCTAAAAAAAGGAGATTCCAATTGGTCTAAGCCATTCTTGATGGCAGATACTCCCAATCTTCCCGATTGCAATCCTGTCTTATTTCTCAATCAGGAAAGCAAACTTTTTCTGATTTGGATTGCTGTCCAAGCCAATCGCTGGGAGCATTCAGTTTTGAGAGTTAGAACTTCCGAGAATTACGCTGGTTCTGGTGCACCAATGTGGAACTGGCAGGACAATATCCTTTTAAATCCTGGGGATGAATTTGCCATAGAAGTATCAAAAAGATTTAAAGAACTACCCGAAAATCCTGCCGGCTGGTCTGAATATGCACCCAAGTATGACAACATGATTATTGAGGCATCCAAAGATCCCCGAAAACGAACCACAGGATGGATGACGAGAATCAAGCCCATGCTGATGGAAAACGGCAGGATAGTCTTACCTCTTTACTCCGATGGATTCAACTTTTCCTTGATGGCGATCTCCGAGGATTTTGGGGAAAGCTGGAAACCGAGTTTGCCTCTGGTGGGAAGAGGCCCGATTCAGCCGGCTTTGGTAAAAAAGAAAAATGGAAACCTGGTGGCTTACCTGCGGGATAGTGGAGATGCGCCTTCCCGAGTTCATATCAGCGAATCCTCCGACGGAGGAGAAAGCTGGTCGGCAAGCTTGAAAACCGAAATCCCAAACACAGCAAGTGTCGAAATGCTCAATCTGGCAGACGGACGGTGGGCTTTTCTTGGAAATAATATTGAAGACGGACGATACATTTTGAGTCTTTACCTCTCCGATGACGAAGGTCAAACCTGGAAATGGAAAACCAGATTGGAAGATCATACTCCTGACCAAGGAGGATATTCTTATCCAAGCTTAGTCCAAACTTTAGATGGTTTGCTCCATATCACTTATTCCTATCACCCAAAATCGGATTCGAAATCGATTAAGTATGTCGTGGTGAATCCGGGGAAACTCTAAAAAAAATACCACCCCGTTTTTTTCCAAGGTGGTATTTCACTTTTACAACTTATTAGATCAAGCCAAAATCTTAGCAGCCAGCCAATCTCCCACTTCAGAGGTTTTGTAGGCTTTGCCTCCTTCAGCTATGTCTTCGGTGACGATTCCTTCGTCAAGCGAAAGATTCACCACATCGGAAATCATCTGAGATTCGGCTTTCAATCCAAAAGCATAATCAAACATCATCGCTGCTGAAAGCACAGTTGCTAATGGATTTGCAATGTCTTTGCCCGCTGCCTGTGGATACGAACCGTGAATTGGTTCGAATAACTTAGTGGTTAAACCCAAAGATGCAGATGGCATCAGGCCCATAGAACCTGAAATTACAGAAGCCTCATCTGTCAAAATATCGCCAAACAGGTTTTCGGTGATCAACACATCGTACGCCTTTGGCCACTGTATCAATCGCATCGCAACTGCATCCACAAATTCATATTCAACTTTCACATCCGGATATTCTGGCGCAAGTTCCTGAACGGTTTCTCTCCAAAGTCTGGAAGTAGCCATCACATTGGCTTTGTCCACACAAGTCAGGAGTTTTCTTCTCTTTTGCGCAGCTTCAAAACCCATTCTTGCAAGACGTACAATTTCGAATTTGCTGTACACATTGGTATCAAATGCCTTTGTACCCTGTTCATTTCTTCCTCTTGGCTCACCGAAATAAATTCCCCCAGTCAACTCTCTGAAGAACACAAAGTCAACTCCTTCCACCCGATCGAGTTTCAAAGGAGACTTATGAATCAAGGAAGGGAAAGTAAAGGTTGGTCGCACATTGGCAAACAGTCCAAGTTTTTGACGCATTAATAGCAGACCTTGCTCCGGTCTTACTTTGGCTTTGGGATCGTTGTCGTATTTGGGATCACCAATCGCTCCAAAAAGTACCGCATCAGATGCTACGCAAATCTCATGAGTGGCATCCGGGTAAGGTTCCCCGGTGGCATCGATCGCCGCCGCGCCTACGACTGCTTCTTTAAAATTGATTTGATGGCCAAATTTCTGACCGATTGCTTTTACTACTTTGACCGCCTGAGCGATTACTTCTGGCCCGATGCCGTCACCCGGCAATAGCGCGATATTCATTTCCATATAACTCGGATTCTTCTTTCGTGGGGGATTGATTGAATTTTTCGATGATGTTGAGCATTTTTTCGGTGGCCATCATCGCCGCCACAGTTTGATCCGGGTCAAGCCCCTTAGTTTTAAAGATTTTGCCATTATCCCAAGTAATCATCGTCTCCACAAAGGCATCTGTTTTTCCTCCCGGAGGAATGGAAACATGGTAGTCAATCAGTTTTGGGAGTTCTCTTTTCAGCGATTTATAGATCTTCTTAACCGCACGCATAAAGGAATCATATTGACCATCGCCTGTTGCAGTGGCGTCATAGGATTTCCCATAGACATTCAAGCGAAGCTGCACTGATGGCTTCAGACCTTTGGAATGAGTCATATGATAGCCTTCGATGCTGATGTTTTTGGAAATGGAGTTGTTTTGCAAGACATCTGAAATAATGTAAGGCAGATCCTCCGTCGTCACTCGCTCTTTCCTATCACCCAATTCGATGATTCGCTGGGTTACTCGGGCCAGTTCATCTTTCTCCAGAGAAATCCCAAGCTCCTCTAAATTCTTAACGATATTGGCTTTGCCGGAGGTCTTTCCCAACGCGTACTTTCGCTGTCTTCCAAATCGCTCCGGAAGCAAATCGTTGAAATAAAGGTTTTTCTTATTGTCTCCGTCAGCGTGAATACCCGCAGTTTGCGTGAAGACATTTTCACCGACAACCGGCTTATTTGCTGGAATATGCTGACCGGAAAACTGCTCCACCAGCTTGCTGACACGGTAAATTTTTTGCTCCTGCACTCCAATTTGAAAGTCAGTAAAATCTTTGATTACCGCAATCACAGATTCCAAAGGCGCATTTCCTGCACGTTCTCCAAGACCATTTACAGTGGTATGAATTCCCATGGCGCCATGTAAAATTGCTTCCATCACATTAGCTACTGAGAGATCGTAGTCATTGTGAGCGTGGAAATCAAAATGAACATTCGGGTATTTCTTTGTGATTTCGGTGAAATACTGATTTGTTTCGTCTGGCGAAAGCAAACCCAGGGTATCCGGAAGCATGATTCGCTTCACTGGCTGAGTGGTCAAAAACTCGATCAGGCTGAGCGTGTATTCCTTGGAATTTCGCATGCCATTTGACCAGTCCTCCAGGTATACATTGACTGCAATACCGTTTTCCTGCGCATGGGCTATGCTTTTTTCAATTTCTGCGAAATGCTGCTCAGGTGTTTTCTTGAGCTGATGAACCAAATGATTCATGGAGCCTTTCGTCAGCAGATTCAAAACTTTGGCACCAGCCAAAATCAGCCAATTGACTGATGCGGGTGTGTCCACAAAGCCTAAAACCTCCACCCGATCCAGGTAACCTTTTTCTGCGGCCCAGTTGGTGATTTTTTGAACACCTTCCAATTCTCCTTCGGAAACCCGTGCGGAAGCAACTTCGATTCGGTCCACCCGCAACTCTTCGAGCAAAAGCTTGGCGATTTGCAGCTTTTCAGAAGGCAAAAAGGAAACACCCGAGGTCTGTTCTCCATCCCTCAGTGTGGTATCCATGATTTCTATGCGCTTCCCGGACCTCATTTTCTTATTTGCCTGCGGCAAAAGCATCGATTTCAGAAGACATATTGAGCAAATAGTCGATGTCATCGAATCCATTTGTCATGTTGTCTTTTTTATATTCATTGATGTCAAAAGATTCAGATTCTCCTGTGGAAAGGAGCTTGATCTTTTGCTCAGGAAGGTTGATTTCTATTTCAGTTTTTGGATTTGCCAGGATCGCTGCGAACAGCTTATCGGCAAATGCAGCAGAAATTGTCACCGGAAGTACTCCAATATTGAGACAGTTATTCTTGAAGATATCTGCGAAAAAGCTCGAAACTACGCATCTGAACCCATAATCGTAAAGGGCCCAAACGGCGTGCTCCCGGCTGGAACCTGAACCGAAGTTCTTTCCTGAAACCAAGATTTTACCGCTGTAAGTCTGATCGTTCAGGACAAAATCCTGTTTAGGATTTCCTTCCACATCGTATCTCCAGTCTCGAAATAAGTTGTCTCCAAAACCTTCGCGCTCGGTAGCCTTCAGGAATCTTGCAGGAATAATCTGATCGGTGTCCACATTTTCGGTAGGTAGTGGAACCGCCGTACTTCTGAGAACTGTGAATTTATCGTAAGCCATTTTTATTCAATTGAAAGATTAGAAAATTGGAAGGTTGAAAAATTAATTTTCAAATACTTCGCGTGGATCGGTGATTCGACCGGTGATAGCAACTGCTGCTACGGTCAAAGGGGATGCGAGCATGGTCCGAGCTCCCGGTCCCTGTCGCCCTTCAAAGTTTCTGTTTGAAGTAGAAACGGCATATTTTCCAGCAGGAATCTTGTCGTCGTTCATTGCTAGGCAAGCTGAACAACCAGGCTGTCTGAGTTCAAATCCCGCTTCTTCCAGGATTTTGACCAAACCTTCTTCATGTGCCATTTTCTCCACTTCTTTTGAACCGGGGACAATCCAGGCCGTGATGTTGTCTGCTTTCTTGTGGCCTTTCACAAACTGAGCTACCGATCGGATGTCTTCAATTCGGCCATTAGTACAAGATCCCACGAACACGTAATCTACCAACTTGCCTTTGACAGGTTCGCCTGGCGCGAAACCCATGTATTCCAACGATTTCAGGTAAGAAATTTTGTTGCTCCCCTCCATTCCTTCAGTAGTCGGGATAGTTCCTTTGACCTTGATTCCCATTCCAGGATTGGTTCCGTAGGTAATCATCGGTTCGATATCAGCAGCATCAAAAACGTATTCCTTGTCGAAAATTGCTCCTTCGTTAGTTTTCAGCGTTTTCCAATAAGCCACCGCCTTATCCCATTCTGCACCCTTCGGAGCATATTGTTTTCCTTCCAGATAATTGAAAGTAGTCTCATCAGGAGCGATCAATCCTCCACGCGCACCCATCTCGATAGACATGTTGCAAATGGTCATTCGGGCTTCCATGGACAGGCTTTGGATTGCAGATCCTGCATATTCTACAAAGTATCCGGTTGCACCGGCTGCGGAAATTTTAGCAATGATGTAGAGAATTATGTCTTTTGATGTCACTCCTTTTTCCAAAACCCCGTCAACGGTGATTCTCATTTTCTTGGCTTTGGACTGCATGATGCATTGAGTAGCCAACACCATTTCTACCTCCGAAGTACCGATTCCAAACGCAATGGCGCCAAAAGCACCGTGGGTTGAAGTGTGGCTGTCTCCACAAACGATGGTCATTCCGGGTTGGGTGATTCCCAACTCGGGACCGATCACGTGTACAATCCCGTGATGAGCCGAACCTAAGTCATGAAGTTCAATATTGTATCGGGCACAGTTTTCACGAAGTCTTTCCACTTGCATGCGGGAAAGCTTGTCTTTAATGGTCTTATCCTGATCTACTGTAGGAACGTTATGATCCGGAGTAGCGACGGTTCTGCTTGGGTTTTTCACCCCGATTCCTCGCTTTTCCAGATTCAAGAATGCCACAGGGGAAGTCACTTCATGGATAAAATGCTTATCGATGAAGAATACATCAGGACCAGCAGGGACTGATTTTACCACGTGGGCATCCCAGATTTTATCAAATAATGTTGTCTTTTCCATAATTATGCAGTCGCATATTCTTTGACCGGAATTTTATTTAGTGCGTCGACAAATGCCTCAGCAGAAGCCAGGACAATGTCGGCGTTGGAGGCAAAACCGTAATATGGTTTTTCTCCTTTGATCAATCTCATGTGAACTTTGGCTACGTCATCACTGCCGTGGGTGATTGCCTGAATGAGGAACTCTTCCAATTCAACTTGAGGTTTAACGACTTTTTCAATCGCTTTGAGCACCGCATCTACAGGCCCAACTCCATGTGAGGAAGCCTGAAGTGTTTCTGAACCCACTGTCAAAGTTACATTTGCGCTGATTTGTCCGTTGGAGGAATAACCCACTTTCACCAGTTCAATAAAATTGGAATCCTCCTTGTATTTACCGACCAAGCCAAGCAAGTCTTTTCTTCCGATGTCGCGCTTGCTGTCTGCCAATATCAGGAAGGCTTCGTAAACCTCTCTCAATTCTTCGCCTTCCAGCTCAACACCCAACGCATCGAGGTGATGCTTCAATGCGGCGCGTCCTGATCTTGCGGTCAGTACAATTGTGGACTCATCCACTCCCACTTCTTTGGGGTCAATGATTTCGTAATTTTCTCTATGCTTCAAAACACCGTCCTGGTGGATACCTGAAGAATGTGCGAATGCATTTCTTCCCACAATCGCCTTGTTTGCCTGAACCGGCATGTTCATCAGTTTCGATACCAAACGGCTGGTTTGATAAATTCTTTGAGTGACTATATTGGTATGAACAGGAATAGACTGATGGCATTTGATTGCCATGACCACCTCTTCCATAGAAGTGTTGCCGGCTCTCTCACCGATTCCATTGATGGTCACTTCTACCTGACGAGCTCCATGCTGCACACCGGCAATCGTATTGGCAGTTGCCATTCCGAGGTCATTGTGACAATGAGTTGCTATAATCGCTCTATCGATATTCGGTACATTATTTTTCAAATGCGCGATGATGGCGCCGTATTGCTCGGGAAGGCAATAGCCGGTTGTATCAGGGATATTGACAACGGTTGCACCGGCTTTGATCACCTCTTCAATAATTCTGGCAAGGAAATCATGCTCGGCACGTCCGGCATCCTCTGCATAGAATTCCACATCGTCTACAAATCTTCGGGCGTATTTCACCGCGGCGACACCGCGCTTAATGATGTCCTCAGGCGTAGATCGAAGTTTGAATTGGATATGATAGGGAGAAACCCCGATTCCGGTATGAATTCTGCCCCTTTTTGCGAATTTGAGTGATTGAGCTGCCACATCGATATCCTTCTCTACGGCTCTGGAGAGCGCACAAATAATCGGGTTGGAAACAGCCTTCGAGATCTCGAGGACGGAATTGAAATCACCCGGGCTGGATATTGGAAATCCCGCTTCAATGATGTCTACTCCTAGGGCTTCCAAAGCTTTCGCCACCACAATCTTTTCCTGGGTGTTCAGTTGGCAACCCGGCACTTGTTCCCCGTCTCTCAGGGTAGTATCAAAAATCCACAGTTTCTCACTCATGACTCTTTGGGGTTTGGGTATTAATTATTTTCTGGTCTCAATTGACGGACGACAGCACCTGCCTGCCACATTTCAGAATCTCTCAATTCTTTCAATTCAACCTCGAGTTTTTCCCTGTAATCAGGCTTGCTGTTAGAATCAATTGATTTCTGAGCTTCCTGACCGGTTTTTACTGAATTATAAAGCGCTTCGAAAACCGGCTTAGTGGCATCTCTGAAAGGCTTCCACCAGTCAAGTGCACCTCTTTGAGCAGTGGTAGAGCAGTTGGCATACATCCAATCCATTCCATTTTCTGCCACTAGCGGCATTAAGCTTTGCGTCAGTTCTTCTACAGTTTCGTTAAAAGCTTCAGAAGGAGTATGTCCGTTTGCTCTTAATACTTCATACTGAGCTGCGAAAATTCCCTGAATCGCTCCCATCAAAGTCCCTCTCTCACCTGTCAGGTCGGAAGTCACTTCTCTGTAGAAATCTGTTTCAAATAAATAACCTGAACCTACACCAATTCCAAGGGCAACAACTCTCTCATATGCTCTTCCGGTACCGTCCTGAAAGATTGCATAAGATGAATTCAAGCCTCTTCCTTCCACAAACATTCTTCTCAAAGAAGTTCCGGATCCTTTTGGAGCCACCAAGATCACATCCACATCAGCAGGAGGAATAATCCCGGTTTTTTCTTTGTAAGTGATACCAAACCCGTGGGAGAAATAAAGTGCTTTACCTGGAGTCAGGTGTTTTTTCACAGTAGGCCAAAGAGAAATCTGACCGGCATCAGAAAGTAGGAATTGAAGTATTGTGCCTTTTTCACATGCTTCTTCCAATTCAAAAAGTGTCTCACCTGGAACCCAACCATCAGCGACTGCTTTGTCCCAGGTTTTGGAACCTTTTCGCTGTCCAATGATTACGTTGAACCCGTTGTCTTTCAGGTTAAGAGCTTGACCAGGACCCTGAACTCCGTAACCCAAAACTGCGATTACTTCATTTTTGAGTACTTCTCTTGCTTTCTCCAAAGGAAATTCTTCTCTGGTTACTACATTTTCTTCTACTGTGCCGAATTTTAATTTCATGGGTTTGAGTTTTGATTTTTAATTGACCAATGGAATCTGCATTCCTGGGTTTAAGTTTTGATAAATAGGTTTAATAGGTTTGAGAAGGCTTATGGCCTGGATTTTCTTCAGAATTATTTGACGAAACTGTCAATAGTTAACATTCTTTTGGCGACTGCCACTCTGCCACTTCGGGCAAATTCCAGCAATCCATATTCTTTGAGGATTTCCAGCAATTCCTGTGTCTGCACTTTGTGCCCTGTCAATTCCAACACAACAAACTCCGGCTCTGCCGAAATGATTCTGGCTCCGTGCTGACGGATTATTTTTTCCAATCCTCCGTCCAATTTGGAAACCGGGATCTTGTACAAAGCAAGTTCCTGATACACGACGCCTTCATCTTCGTGGTAAAATGCCTTGATCACATCGATGATTTTCTCGATCTGATTGACCAGCTGGATGACAGTCTCTTCAGTTGCCGTCACCTCAATCGTGATTCTGTGAATCCCTTCGAGCCGGCTCTCTGATGCTGTCAACGCATTGATATTGATCCCCCTTCTGGTAAAAATAATGGTGATCCTGTTGAGAATTCCGATGAAATTCTCGGTAATAACGAATATGGTATATCGCTTCATAGGTTTGAATTAGCTAAGCCTTACTTCTTCTACTGAACATCCTGTCGCAATCATTGGGAATACATTATCTTCTTTTTCTACCACCACTTCAAGGAAAAATGGTCCGTCGTGTATCAACATATCCTCTACTGCCTCTCTCAAATCGCCTCTTTCAGTGACTTTCTGAGCTTTAATATTATATGCTTCTGCGATCTTGACGAAGTCAGGATTATCCAGTTCGGTAAAGGAATAGCGCTTGTCAAAGAACATTTGCTGCCATTGTCTCACCATTCCCAGGTAGTTATTATTAAGCAGGACGATCTTCACAGGGGCTTTTGTCTGCATGATGGTTCCAAGTTCCTGAATGGTCATTTGGATCCCGCCATCTCCTACCACGCAAATTACCTGGCGGGAATAATCGTGTAGCTGAGCTCCCAGCGCTGCCGGAAGTGCAAAACCCATCGTACCCAAGCCGCCGGAAGTTACCTGAGTTCTTGTCTTCTTATAATTGAAATATCTCCAGGCAATCATCTGGTGCTGACCTACGTCAGTAACCAAAACTGCATCGTCAGCTTTGTATTGGTTCACAATGTTTATTACTTCACCCATTGTCAATCCATCCTTGGTTGGAGTCAAATCATGTTGCATGACGGCAGCAGTTTCTTCTTCTTCCAGGTCCCGAAATCTCTTCATCCAAGTATCATGCTTTTTGGCATCCACAGCCGCTGTCAGCATTGCCAAACTTTCGCGACAATCTCCTAAAACAGCTACTTCGCATTTCACAGTTTTATTGACTTCAGCAGGATCCAGCTCTAAATGAACAATCCTGGCTTGCTTCGCATATCGCTTCAAGTCTCCGGTCACACGATCGTCAAACCTCATCCCAACAGCGATCAATACATCACATTTATTGGTCAAAAGATTTGGCGCATAGTTTCCGTGCATCCCAAGTTTTCCCACATAGTTGGGATGATCCTGCGGAAGTGCACCTGAGCCTAAAAGTGTACAAGCTGCCGGGATCCCAGATTTGTCCAGAAAAAACTTAAGCTCTGCCTCTGCTTTTCCCAGAACCACTCCCTGGCCAAAAAGAACGTAAGGTCTTTCTGCTGAATTGATCAAATCTGCTGCTTTCGCAATCGCAGAAGTTTCTATCGGATTGTGGGTTTTATAGGATCTGAATCCCAAGCATGGAACATAATTAAACTCTCCAAAATCCACTTGGGCATTCTTCGTGATGTCAATCAAAACAGGTCCGGGTCTTCCTGAACGAGCAATATAAAATGCTTTTGCAATCGCTGGAGCTATTTCCTCCACACTTCTTACCTGAATATTCCATTTGGAACAAGGCATCGAAATACCAATCATGTCAGTTTCCTGAAATGCATCAGTTCCCAGCAAATGAGCCGCAACCTGGCCGGTGATGCAAACCAAAGGAGTACTATCGATCTGCGCATCGGCCATCCCTGTAATCAGGTTTGTAGCACCAGGACCTGAGGTCGCGAGGCAGACACCGACTTTCCCGGAAACTCTCGCATAACCCTGAGCTGCATGAATTGCTCCTTGCTCATGGCGGGTAAGCACATGTCTGAGTTGGTCGTGATAATCGTGCAAAGCATCATAAACCGGCATAATAGCTCCGCCGGGATATCCAAAAATTACCTCAGCCTGCTCAGCAATTAGAGATCTGACAACGATGTCTGCTCCTCTGATCATTTGATCCTTCATAGGCTTAAAATTTATCTGTAACACAGCCTTCAGAAGCTGTGGAGACTAGTTTATTGTATTTTTTCAACGTTCCCTGTAATCCGGGAATTACTTTCTGCGTCCAGCTTTTCTTCCTTTTTTCAAATTCCTCCTCAGACACATTCGCAGATAGTTCCAATTTATCCGCATCAATTGTGATCATATCGCCATTTACAAGTAATCCGATTGGTCCACCAGTCCATGCTTCCGGAGTCACGTGACCTACCACAAATCCATGCGTACCTCCTGAGAATCTTCCATCCGTAATCAGGGCGACATCAGACCCAAGTCCAGCACCGATAATCATTGAAGTTGGCTTGAGCATTTCCGGCATTCCGGGAGCTCCTTTTGGACCAACATTTCGGATGACCATTACATCACCTGACTTCACCTGATGATCGCGGATCGCATCATTAGCTTCCTGTTCTGAGTCAAAAACTCTGGCCGGTCCTGTAAATGAGTTACCTTCTTTTCCTGTGATTTTGGCCACGGCTCCAGCTGGAGCCAGGTTGCCTGAAAGGACACAAAGGTGACCAGTTGCTTTTAGCGGAGTTTCTATCGGATGGATCACATTGACCATAGAAGGCACAATTGGATCGATTCCGGCAAGGTTTTCTGCCAGAGTCTTACCGGTAACAGTCATACAGTCGCCATGCAGATATCCTTTGTCCAAGAAATACTTCATAAAAGCCGGCAAGCCGCCTTGCTCATGAAGATCTTCCATTAGGAATTTACCTGAAGGTTTGAAGTCTCCAAGTAATGGGGTGGTCGCATTGATCGCTTTGAAATCTTCCAAGGTGAAAGCTATTCGGGCAGTTCTAGCTATCGCCAAAATATGAAGAACTGCATTGGTACTTCCCCCAAGTGCAATCGCAACGCGAACGGCATTTTCTATACTTTTTCTCGTGATGATGTCACTTGGCTTTATATCCTTCTCAAGGAGAATTCGCATGTATTTATTTACATTCTGACACTCCCGAAGTTTCTCAGGAGAATTTGCCGGATAAGTAGCACTGTATGGCAAGGACATACCCATTGCTTCCACGGCAGAAGACATGGTATTTGCGGTGTACATTCCGCCGCAAGCTCCAGCTCCAGGGCAGGCATTTCGGATCACTCCATCGTAATCCTCGTCAGAGATGTTTCCATTTACACGCTTTCCGAAGGCTTCAAAGGCAGAAACAATATTAAGTTTTTCACCTTTGTAATTTCCGGAAGCGATGGTTCCGCCATAGACCATAATAGAGGGACGGTCTATTCGAATCATTCCCATGATCACCCCTGGCATATTTTTGTCACAACCGGCTACCGCGATACAAGCATCGAATGAATGTCCCAAAATGAAGGATTCAATGGAATCAGCAATGATTTCTCTCGAAACAAGTGAATAGCGCATTCCGAGCGTCCCCATTGACATACCGTCGGAAATCCCGATGGTATTAAAAATCAAACCGGTCAGATCATATTCCTGGGAGGAGTTTTTGATCAGACCGGCGAAGTCATTGAGGTGCATATTGCAGGGATTGCTTTCATAGCCGCAACTGGCAATCCCTACAAATGGCTGTTTCATTTTCTTATCACTCAATCCAGTGGCATAAAGCATGGCTTTGCCTGCAGGATGCTCATCGTTATCGCTAATTTCCCAACTGTATTTTTTCAGGGTCATGGTTTTTGGGTATAAAAAAAGTGCCTCATTTCTGTGAGGCACTTCAGATTTTTTTATTTCATGTTTATAAATAGTCTAGTGCCTCACATTAAGATTCAATGAGAATAATAAAGCTTAGCAAAAAGACCACTTTGAACATACTTGAGTCGAGATTATTTGGAGTTCGGAATCGAATCACATGTCAAAATTAAACTGAAAATTCAGAGTTACAATATTTAATTTTACTTATTAGCTTAAACTCAGATAAAAACTATCAGTAAAAATTATTTTGGCAGAATATTAGTTTAAATAACATGAGTTTAACCCTATAATTCAGGAAATGATTTGTTGGTTTTTTCGATTTTCAAAATTTTGTATGGATTTCCAGTTCTTTTAAAGTTTGTGGAAAAAATTTCGATTTTTTTTAAGGAAAAAAATAATATACCTCCATTCGTTCAATAAAAACCGATTCCATTACCAAATTCTCAAAAGCGACTATCAGAGATTTTCGCTTGATTTTTATCCTATTTTTGTCAGAATCTTTCGTTCCAATGATCTCATTTCCAAACGCCAAAATCAACCTCGGACTTCACATCACTTCCAAAAGAAAAGATGGATACCATGAAATCGAAACCTGTATGGTTCCGATTCCTCTTTATGATGCGCTTGAAATGATTTTGGATCCGAAGAAAATGTCCTGGAATTCGACCGGAACACCGATACCGGGTGAACAGAAAGACAATCTGATCCTGAAAGCCTACCAACTCATTAAAAAAGACTTCCCCGATATTCCCACCTTATCCATCCACCTGCACAAACATATTCCAATGGGAGCCGGTTTGGGTGGCGGATCAGCGGACGGAGCTTTTGCTTTGAAGCTAATGAATAGCCTGTTTGAACTTCATCTCGATGATTTTTTCCTGGAAGAATACGCGGAGCAACTGGGAAGCGATTGCCCGTTTTTCATTGAAAACACCCCTAAAATCGCTCGAGGGAGAGGTGAAGTTTTGGAACCCATACCGATTGATTTAAAAGGGACCTGGATTGTCCTGATCAATCCGGGAATTCATGTTGGCACCAAAGAGGCTTACGCGGACGTAACTCCGGGAGCTCCAAAAGTGAATCTTGCAGAAATACTTCAGGATCGAAAAAGATGGAAAGCTGAATTGGTGAATGACTTCGAGCCAAGCATTTTCAAAAACCATCCTGAAATCGCTCAGATTAAAGGAAAAATGTATGAAGCCGGAGCTTTCTATTCAGCCATGTCTGGTTCCGGGTCTTCTGTTTTTGGGCTTTTTGATTTTCAGCAGACTGGGCTGGATTTCAAATCCCGTTACTTCAGGTTTGAAAGCTTATTGTAATTTGAATCACATGATTTATATTTATGAATTATAAATATAAATCATATGGCAACTTTCACCAGTACTCTTCCTGATGACCTACTTAAGCGGCTTGGTGACTACGCACAAAAGCTTTCCCTTCCCAAAAACAAGCTGATGGAAAATGCACTCAATCTCTACCTAGAACACTTGAAAAGGGCAGAATATGTAAAGTCCTATCGCACAGCTTCAGAAGACATAGACATTCTACTGGTGGCTGAAGAAGGGATGGGTAACTACCTAAAGCAAATCGAAGATGAGGCAAGGTGAAATCTGGATGTCTGACCTTAGTCCAACTATCGGTTCTGAACAAGCAGTAAGGAGACCTGTGGTGATCTTAAGTGGGAATTTAATGAACCAATTTCTTCAAGTGATCATCACTGCTCCTCTGACTTCAAAAATCAAAAACTACCAAGGGAATCCAGTTTTACAGCCAAATCAAACGAATGGTCTAAAAATCGAATCAGAAATCCTTGTCTTCCATATCCGTTCTGTTTCGAAAGACAGATTGGTAGAAAAAATTGGAGAAATTCAGAAATCTGAACTCGATCAGGCTTTGGAAACGCTGAAGGATCTGACTACGCTCTAAAATCAACCCAGCGTACGCACTACTTTTCTCCTCTTGTTCCAATAATTAAAAACCGGATAAAATAAGACCGAAACCAGAATGATAGCTGTCCCCAGATAGAATTGAGAAGTCATTTTTTCGCTTTCTCCCAAAATCAAAACTGCCAAAATTATACCATAAACGGGTTCAAGATTGATCGTAAGATTCACCGTAAAAACACTCAATCTCTTCATCAGCTCCACTGAAACTGAAAAGGCATAAACGGTACAAATCCCACTCAATACAAAAAGCCAAAACCAGTCATTCCCAATCCAGGACCATTGTATTCCGGCTCCATCTGTCATAAACTGAGAATAGACAAGCATAAACAAAAGCGAGAATAAACAGGCTCCGGCCATCTCGTAAAAAGTGATTTGATAGGGATCATGACGCTGAGTCAATCGACCATTTATTGTGGAGAAAACTGCTGATAGTAGTGCGGAAACCAACGCCATGCTGAGCCCCAGCCAATATCCTGTTTCAAAACTGAAAATCACCAAAAGCCCCGAAATAACCATTAAACCCAACCCAACCTCATACCATTTGACTTTGGTGCGGTTGATAATGGGTTCCACCAAAGCTGTCCAGAGTGAGGTAGTAGCCATTCCGGCAAGGCAAACAGAAGCCGTCGACACCCGAGCTGACCAGAAAAACAGAATCCAGTGCAATGCAATTACAAAACCGGTAGCAACTACTTTGATCATTGCAGGTGCAGGAATGAGAATGCTTTCCTTTTTTATCAGAAACAAAAAAGCTACTCCAATTGAAGCGATCAGCGTCCTATAAAAGACTAACTCCAAGGCAGGTAAGCTTATCAGCAAACCGAGAATTGCAGAAAAACCCCATATCAGAACGATGAAATGAAGCATAAGGTAATCTTTCAGCGTAGGATTCATCTAGCGCGGAACGGTTTTATAAAGCACCAAACCTGTAAATGCAAAAACCAAATTGGGTATCCAGACTGCGAAAATCGGGTATTCGGTCCCGTTTTCTGCGAACGTCCTGGAAAGGATGAACATAATGATGTAAACAAAAGCCAAAAGGAAACCCATCGCAATCTGGAATCCGGACCCGCCTCTTGTCTTTCTGGCGGACATGATCACTCCGATAAAAGTCAGGATGATTGCAGCAAACGGAGACATAAATCTCACATAGCGCTCAATCTTATAAAAGCTGACGTTGTCGGCACCTCGCTCCTCCAATACCCTTATCTGTCGGCTCAATTCAGGCAATTTGAGCGTTTCATGGTGATTAGTAGGCAGATCAAAATCTTCTGGACTGATGGACAAGACCGTATCCAGATTTTCTCCAACTGTGTACTTTTCCTCCCTTTCGTTAATTTCTCTCAATCTCCAATTCTGAAGAGTCCATACATTTTTCGCAGTATCCCATTGGATTCTATCGGAGGAAAGTTTGGCGAGAAGGACCCCATCCTGAATGGTTTCCAGGGTAAAGTTGTATCCGGTATTTCCGTTTTTATAATATCTGGTCAGGTAAGCTAAGGATTCAGGTCCTACTTGGATGTGAATATTAGGTTCGGATGAAGCGGCACCTTTGTCGAGGTAAGTCATTCGAAATTCAGTCACACCTGCAGTTGCCATGGGAAGTATCCATCCATTTAGGAGAAAACTTGCTCCACCGATCATTGAAGCTGCAAACAAAAAAGGTCTGAGTAATCTCATGAAGCTAACCCCACTGCTCAAAATCGCAACAATCTCAGTCCTTCCTGCCATTTTGGAAGTGATGAAAATAACGGAAATGAAGACTGTGATCGGAGTTAGAAGGTTATTCAGATAGAGCCCGTAATTCCCCATATAGCGCAGAATCTCTTTGGCTGGAACTTTATTCCTGATATACGCATCGTTTTTCTCCGTAAAATCCAGAACCAAAACAACAAGAATCAGCATCACTACTACAAAAAAGTAGGTCTTCAGAAAATCCTTGATGATCAGTTTGTCGAGAATCTTCATACTTAAAGCCTGGTGCTCACTTTCTTTACCATTTGGTCTTTCCAAACGGCAAAATCACCTGCAAGGATATGTTCTCTGGCTTGCTTCACCAACCAAAGGTAAAAAGTCAGGTTATGAATACTGGCGATCTGTGCCGCCAAAATTTCTTTGCTCACAGTGAGATGTCTCAGATATGCCTTTGAATAAAAACTGCTTGCATAGCCTCCGATCGCCGGATCTATTCCGGTGAAATCATCCTTCCATTTCTCATTTCGAATATTGATGATTCCCTCTGAAGTAAATAACATTCCGTTTCTGGCATTTCTCGTAGGCATCACGCAATCAAACATATCCACTCCCAAGGCGATGCATTCCAAAATATTGGCTGGCGTCCCCACTCCCATCAGATAGCGGGGCTTGTCTGTTGGCAAAATATCGGTTACCAACTCAGTCATTTCATACATCATTTCCGCAGGCTCGCCTACCGAAAGTCCACCGATGGCATTCCCTTCCCGCTCACAGGAAGCGATGAATTCGGCCGATTGGACTCGAAGGTCTTTGTAAACCGAACCCTGAATAATTGGGAAGAGGGTCTGACTATATCCATATTTTCCTTCCGTGGAATCAAATCGATCGATGCATCTTTTCAGCCATCGATGAGTCATTTCCATGGAATTTCTCGCATACGAATATTCGCAGGGATACGGAGTACACTCATCAAATGCCATGATGATGTCGGCCCCGATTGTACGCTGGATATCCATCACATTTTCAGCTGTGAAATGATGCTTGGATCCGTCAATATGGGATTTGAACATTACTCCGTCTTCTTTTATTTTCCGGGTAGCGGAAAGCGAAAAAACCTGATATCCTCCGCTGTCTGTCAGAATTGGCTTCGACCATCCATTGAATTTATGAAGACCACCTGCTCTTTCCAGAATATCCAATCCCGGTCTGAGGTAAAGATGATAGGTATTACCAAGAATTATTTCAGCCTTAATGTCATGCTCCAGTTCTCGCTGATGGACTGCCTTTACGCTTCCGGCAGTACCGACCGGCATAAAAATAGGGGTTTCAATCACCCCATGGTCGGTTAGGATGACTCCAGCTCTTGCATTTGTCTTAGAATCTGTATGTGCTAAGGTAAACTTCATGTCTTGCTTTCTGATTCTGAAAAGACTATAGTTAGATTGCCTGATTAAGCCTGCAAAAATATACGCTTATTCTTAAATGACTTGCTGAATTAGATTTTATATTTGCCCAGCAAAATTGACCTATGGGCCTATTTTTACTTTGGTTTTTCTTCGGAATCGGTTTAGTAATTCAGATCGTTTATCTCTTATTCATTTTTGGCAGAGTTGCTTTTAACTCAACCAAAAACCACACCTCAACCGGCTCCCAAAAGGAGGAAGGAGTGACTGTCCTTGTGGCAGCTCATAATGAATTCACAAATCTCAAGACACTCATTCCTAAGCTCTTCGAACAAAATTACTCTAATTTTGATGTGATGATTGTGAACGATCGATCCACCGATCGGACTAAGAGATTGCTAGAAGAAATGATGGAGATTTACCCACGACTTCGCTCAGTTACAATCAAGTATACACCGGGTCATGTCACTCCAAAAAAGTTCGCTTTGACACTTGGAATCAAGGTCACCAAAAACGATGTGATTTTGCTCACCGATGCAGATTGTATTCCTCAATCTGAAAATTGGATCAAAAAAATGACTGCGCCGGTAAGGGAACATGGCAAAACTTTTTCACTTGGCTTTTCCGGATATGAGAAGAAACCCGGGTTTTTGAACAGCTGGATCCAATTTGAAACTCTTTTGACGGCTTTATTTTACATGTCTTTCGGACTTTGGAAAAGACCTTTCATGGGAATCGGCAGGAATATGTGCTACCGAAAACGCTTCTTTATGGAAGTGAAGGCATTCAAAGGATTTTGGCATGTGGAAGGTGGAGACGATGATCTGTTTGTGAATCAATACGCTACCGGCAAGAATACGTCGATTGTAATCGACCCTGAGGCGAATACGCTTTCACAGCCTAAAACAACTAAGACAGAATACTTCGTCCAAAAGAAAAGACATCTTCACGCAGGCAAATACTACCGTGGGGAGGACAAACAAAAAATCGGATTTTATTCCCTTTCTCATGCCTTATTTTGGCTGGGAGGAATAGGTTTGCTTATTTATTTCGGATTAGATCAAAGTTGGGAACAATTTTTAATCGTTTTGGGTATTATTCTTTTGAGATCTGTTCTTATGCTGAGCATTTTCAGTTCGGCAAGTAAGAAGATCCAAGGAATCAATGCTCCGATCAATACCTGGGTTCACGACTTAGTTTATTTAGGTTATTTTTGGGTTTTGGGTTCTATTTCTCAGCAGGCAAAAGACATCAAATGGAAATAAATGAACGTGGTTTTTCAAACAAGGCTCTTGAAGACTTTGACCTGATCGATAAGGCAGTTCAGGAAAAAGATCAACAAGCCTATGCTACCTTGATGAAAAGGTATAAAAAGGCCGTTTATTTCATGATTTTGAAGATGATCCGGGATGCTGATGATGCTGAGGATCTTACGATGGAGGCTTTTGCAAAAGCTTTCAAAAACCTGGAGCGATTCAAAAAAGACTATACGTTCAGTACTTGGCTTTTCCGTATTGCCACCAACAACGCGATCGATTTTATTCGTAAGAAAAAACTCAAAACCATGAGTTTGAATAATACGCTTTCGGATGATAGCGGAAATGCGGTTACAATCGACATAGAAGATGATGACAACAACCCGCAGGATGTCTATATCCGAACTCAGCGGATCGAGATGGTGAGAATTTTTGTCGATAAGCTTCCTGCCAAATATCGAAAGCTTGTTCAACTGCGCTATTTCGATGAGCTTTCCTATGAAGAAATTGCCCAGGAACTTGACAAACCACTTGGTACAGTGAAAGCTCAGCTGCACCGATCCCGTGAATTGCTGTTTGAAATAGCATCCGGAAAAGAAAAACATATCTGATGAATCCGGGTACCGAACTTATCAAATCCTATTTTCCTGGCCTTTCTGAACTTCAGATCGAACAGTTTTCGCGTCTTCAGGAACTCTATGTAGACTGGAACTCCAAGATCAACCTGATCAGCCGGAAGGATATGGATGAATTCTACGTTCATCATGTACTTCATTCATTGGCAATTGCCAAGGTGATGGAATTTTCACCGGGCACAAAAGTCCTCGACATCGGAACCGGAGGCGGTTTTCCGGGAATTCCATTAGCAATCCTGTTTCCCGATACTCAATTCCATTTGGTTGATTCTATTGGGAAGAAGATAAACGTGGTGAAGGATGTAGTGAAGCAACTTAAGTTAGCCAACGTTGAAGCACAGCAGGCACGAGCCGAGGAATTGGTGAGGAAATATGACTTTGTGATCAGCAGGGCGGTGACCAGAATGGCGAATTTTTATCCTTGGGTGAAAAACAAAATCCGCAAGGAAGATTTCAACGAATTCCAAAATGGAATCCTCTATTTGAAAGGCGGAGAAGTCGATGAGGAAATGGAGGAATTGGACAAGTCCTACGTCGTCTATCACTTGGACGACTACTTCAAGGAAGATTTTTTCCAAACGAAAAAAGTCATTTACATCCCTTGGGAGGATAAGAGATAAAACCTTTAACCTCTCACCTGATATTAACTTCCCAAAAACTTTTTTTATAAAAATGCCCTGTCAGATGAGTATCAGCAGGTTCGGTTTTTTCAATAAATTTTCCGCGACAATTACCCCCGGCACCTTTAGTACCTTCCCCGGATTTGCCCTATTTTGAGGCTTCAATTCCAGAAGTAGTATGTACATTATTTTTGATACCGAGACCACCGGCTTACCCCGCGATTACAATGCTCCCATTTCCGATTTGGACAACTGGCCAAGGCTGGTTCAGCTTGCCTGGCAACTTCATGACGAGCGGGGGAAACTGCTTTCCAACCATAATTACATCATCAAGCCGGAAGGATTTACCATTCCTTTTAATGCTGAAAAAGTCCATGGCATCTCGACCAAACGCGCTTTGGCTGAAGGCCATGAACTCAAAGCAATATTAGGGATTTTCGAAGGAGACGTAGTCAGAGCCAAACATCTGGTTGGTCATAACATTGAATTTGATATTAATGTGGTTGGGTCTGAATTTCTACGTGGCGCATGGGGGATGCCGCTGACTGCTAACCAACTAGACACCAAAGATCTTTCAACAGAGTTTTGCGCAATTCCCGGAGGA
>VFKK01000075.1 GCA_009885605.1 Cyclobacteriaceae bacterium
CTCTTGATCCATTGAGCCCTTGCTCTTCAGATCCCCAGTGTCCAACCAAAATTGTTCGCTTTGGATTTGGATATACTTCCTTCAAAATCCGCATCACTTCCATCATCAGAATTGATCCAGTTCCGTTGTCCGTTGCACCTGTACCGCCATCCCAAGAGTCAAAGTGTGCAGAAAGCATCACATATTCCTCTGGCTTTTCGGTTCCCTTTATTTCAGCTATTGTGTTGAAAGTAGGGACAACGCCATTTTCTTTGGATTCCGCATTCAGATTGATTTCAGGCTTTTTTCCGCTTTCTGCAAGTCTGTAAAGCATCCCGTAATCCTCGAGGGAAAGATCCACAGTAGGTACTTTTTTGGTGGATGCGGAGAATATTTTATTGGCACCAAAGCCACGGGACCAATAGGAGGTAATGATTCCCAAAGCACCTGCATTCTCAAGAGCGATTGGAAGATCTCTTCTGCCTTTGCCGGTTTTGAGGAGTCTTGCTGCCCATGCTTCTTCGAATTTGCTCCGCTCATCTTTCATCTTTTGGAAAGATTCAGGAGTGGAAAATTCTTCCCAGTTATAATCCGGCCGACCAGTCAGCTGAGGAGCGGAGATCATCACGTATTTACCTTTGACGGAAGGAAGCCATTTTTGGAAAGCGACTGTATCAGCTAATTCAGGCAAAATAACAACTTCGCCTCTTGCTCCGCCTTTAGGTGAAGAAGGGCTCCAGGCGAGTTGGGTGCCGGCAAGGGATCTGGTCCAGGGCGCGACCATGTCGATGTGGGTGATTCCTCTTTCCCATCCCCTCCATTCTCCCCATTTTTCGTTGCGGGCTTCGATACCCCAGGATTTGTATTGTTCTACTGCCCATTCGTGAGCTTCCAACATCTGTGGAGAACCAACAAGTCGGGGGCCGATGCCGTCCATAAGTTCGTGTCCGAGAGTTTGAAGCTGGGAATTTTCGGTTGCTTCTTTGATGATTTTGTCGATGACTTCATTTTGCGCGTGAACTTTAGAAGCAAAAAGAAGAAGGAGGCCGAGGCCAAGTAAGTACTGTTTTTTCATTTGAGTCGGTTTAGAAAATAAAAATATAGGGGGAGATTGGGATTTCCTCACCGTTGGTGGATTTTGCTGGGAGGGATTTTGGGTTACACGGAGTTGCACAGAGGAGGCACGGAGTTTTTTTTAGTGATCTGAGTAGGAAGCTAGTCAATACACCCGATTGTCAATTATCAAAAGATAGGCTTGCAGTCACGTTACACCAACAATGGTTTATGGACTGATAACCATCGCCTCCACTTACCAACTCCAATCATTTCCCTCCAACAGGACACCACAGCACTGATTTTTGTCAGGAAATCGCCTTTTTTGGATGAACGGCTTCGGTCTGTCTGGAAAATCAATCAGATTTCGCCGTACTTTAACGTATCCAAATTATTGCCGACTAGCCGGAAATAGCAACCCAATGGAAACCCAGAAAACCCTTACCTCCTTCTTATATCAATTCCTCGAAAATTCATCTGAAAAACCTGCGCTGGATTGGTTGAATCTTCAAGCGGAAAAAATTCATTCGGACGGTACGCCTACCAAGTTTTTCCTGGCCTTTAGCCAAGCTTCGAGGTATTTCAAAAAACTTCCGATCAATCTTTCAGTTGATCAAAAGCAAAAAGCCTCAGAATTAGGGGCAGGATTCGACCCCGCTCATTGGGACTTACTTCAGACGGCCCGGACGATTCTCTTGCTCCAGTTTCCGCAGGAAAAAAAGGCATGGTTTGGGGCCATCAATCAGCTTTTTGAGACTGGAGACATGCATGAGCAGCAGGCTCTCTATTCGGCGCTGCCCATCCTTCCATTTTCGGAAGATTTGCTGCCACGGGCCATCGACGGTTGCAGAACCAATATGACCGTGATCTTCGACTCGATTGCGTTGAACAATCCGTTCCCTTTTAAATATTTCCCGGAAGCCAACTGGAATCAGATGGTGCTCAAGGCAGTTTTCATGCAGAGACCGCTCTATCGAGTTCAAGGACTGGAGGAAAGAAGAAATCTGCCTTTGGCAAATATTGCTTCTGATTTTGCTCACGAAAGATGGGCCGCCGGAAGACCTGTGATGGCAGAAATTTGGCGCCTGGTTGTTCCGTTTATCAATGAGAAATTTCTTGATGATCTGAAAAAGGCTATTGGCTTAGAAGATTTGCTCCAAATCAAGGCGGCAGTTTTGGCTTGTACCGAAAGTGATTTTGTTCCTGCAAAAAAATTGGTAAGTAATTACCCTGAAATCAAAAAGGAAATTGAATCCGGTGCTGTTTCATGGGGAAAAATCGGAATTGAATTTCAAAACAGAGTCTGATTCGGATCCTCCAAACTCATATCTTTAAAATCTTAATTTCATATAAACATGGAAATGTACATAGATCCACATATTCACGTCGTATCACGAACTACCGATGACTACGAGGCCATGCGCAAAGCAGGGATAGTGGCGGTGATTGAGCCGGCTTTCTGGCTGGGTCAGCCGAGAACGGAAGTGGGAAGTTTCAAAGATTATTTCAGCACGCTGGTAGGGTGGGAGAGATTCCGGGCAAGCCAGTTTGGGATCATTCACTATTGTACCATGGGATTGAATTCGAAGGAAGCCAATAATGTTGCTTTGGCAGAACAAGTGATGGAATTATTGCCACTTTATGTTGGCAAAGAAGGTGTGGTTGCGATAGGTGAAATCGGTTACGATGATCAGACAGAGGCGGAAGATCGATTTTACAGGCTTCAATTGGAACTTGCGAAAGACGTAAACCTGCCGGTACTTATCCACACTCCGCACCGTGATAAAAAGAAAGGCACTACCCGAAGTATGGACGTGAGTGAAGAGCATGGGCTGGACCCGAAAATGGTCATTGTAGACCATAACAATGAGGAGACGGTAAAGGAAGTTTTGGACAGAGGTTATTGGGCAGGATTTACCATTTATCCACATACCAAAATGGGCTCTGACCGAATGGTGGAAATCGTAAAGCAATACGGACCTGAGCGAATAATTGTCAATTCTGCAGCGGATTGGGGAATTTCTGATCCTTTGGCTGTGCCAAAAACTGCGGCTTTGATGCGAAAAATGGGCATACCCGAGGAGCATATCAGAATGGTAACTTACCGGAATGCCCTGACTGCTTTTAGTCAGAGCGGACAAATGGACGAGCAAGATTGGTTGAATGCCAAGCCTGTGGATCAGACCCGGAAATTAAGCGGGAATTCTGTTCTCCGAGGAGGGCAAACCCCCCGAGTAGAAGGAAATCATGATACTATCGAAAATTAATTGATGAGTTCTTCCCGAGTCTTTGCACATCTTCAGCTTACCCGCCCCGCCAATGTTGTCACAGCGATAGCAGATATCTGGGCGGGTTTTGCCATAGCGGGAGCTTGGGATGATATGTTTTTGGATGCTGCTTTGGGCGGCGGGACATTTTGGACCAATCTCGTTTGGCTATCGTTGAGTACCATCGGATTGTATGCCGGAGGAGTAGCATTCAATGATGTGTTTGATGCAGAATTAGATGCTGTCGAAAGACCCGAAAGACCCATTCCCAGCGGAAGAGCCAGTCGAAGCAGTGCTGCATGGATGGCATTTTTGCTTTTGGTGATGGGAGTGGCAGCAGCGGCGCAAGTGAGTTGGATCAGTGCAGGAATAGCCCTTGCAGTCGCGCTTTTAGCAGTTCTTTACGATTATTGGGGAAAGCATCAGTTCTTCTTTGGCCCAATCAATATGGGCCTTTGTCGTTCTGGAAATTTGCTTTTGGGAATAAGTGTTTCTCCCTTACTTCTGGAACAATATGCCGCTATTGGTTTAATCCCTTTGGTATATGTAGCGGCGATTACCATGATCAGCAGAGGAGAAGTTCACGGGAAAAACAAAAAAGCACTTTTCGGTGGATTTGGGATGTATGTCCTGATTATTGTTGCGATCTTGGTTTTAGCCTATGTCCAAAGCCCGGGATTCTGGCAAGTGATTCCATTTTTGGGATTGTTGAGCTATATGATTTTCCCTCCATTGCTGAAAGCCATTAAATTTCAGGAGCCAAAACTGATCGGAAAATCTGTGAAAGCGGCAGTGATTTCGTTGATAATCGTCAATGCCTCTATTGCTTCAGCATTTTCGGGTTGGCCCATTGGTATCATAGTATTGATACTTCTTCCTATTTCTCTTTGGCTGGCGAAAAAATTTGCCGTAACCTGAGTCGGAAATAAACTATTACTCTGCTGTTTTTGTCTATTTAAAAGTTTTCTTTACCCGAAATAATTGATCACTTGAGTATGAATACTATCATTGAACAGACATTTGCTGTTCCTTATCGCTATCAGGTCTGTTTTTCCGAAGGGATTTTTGATCCAAAGAATACCCTCTTGGTGGATTTGCTGGCGAAAGATCGAAAGCCAAAAGTATTTTTTGTGATCGATAGCGGGGTATCTGATACTCATCCAAATCTGATTTCGGACATTGAAGCCTATGCAGCGGCTCATTCAGAGTCTTTTTCACTTTGTGCATTGCCATTGGTGGTGCCGGGAGGGGAAACCTGCAAAAATGATCTTTCCGTCTACCAGCAAATCGTCGAGGCAACGAATTTGTTTGGCATTGACAGGCATTCTTACATCGCAGCGATCGGTGGCGGTGCAATGCTGGATATGGTGGGTTTTGCTGCCGCAATCTCGCATAGAGGTATTCGACTGATCAGAATCCCAACCACAGTTTTATCCCAAAACGATTCAGCAGTAGGAGTAAAAAACAGCATCAATTCCTTCGGAAAGAAAAATTTCCTGGGCACTTTCACTCCGCCTTACGCAGTTTTGAATGATTTCAATTTCCTCAAAACGCTGGATGATCGGGATTGGAGATCAGGAATTGCCGAAGCGATCAAAGTTGCTTTGATTAAAGATCTGAGCTTTTTCACCTGGATGGAGGAGCATGCAGTGGCAATGGCCAATCGCGAGATGGAACCCATGAAAACTCAGATTATCCGATGTGCACAAATGCACCTGGATCATATTGCCGGGAAAGATCCCTTTGAGTTTGGCTCTTCCCGACCGCTGGATTTCGGACATTGGGCAGCACATAAACTAGAGTATTTGAGCAAATATCGGATCCGTCACGGAGAAGCGGTGGCGATTGGAATTGCGCTGGACTCGACCTATTCTTTCCTTCAGGGGAGAATCTCTGAAGCAGACCTGATGAGAATAATCGGGTTGATCAAGACGCTGGGATTTGATCTTTTTGCTCCCGAACTCGCTGGTGAAAGTCTGGTAAAAGGCCTGAAGGAATTTCAGGAACACCTGGGTGGGCAACTGACAATTATGTTGTTAGAAAAACTTGGAAAAGGAATCGAAGTGCATGAAATGGATCATGAACTTGTCTATAAAGCCGTAGAAATGCTGAAGAATTTTCAGCAAAAAGAGATCCTTATCAGTACCTGATTTTAACCAAAAAGTATCTAGGAATGGAGATTAAAGGTTTTCACCTCAGCTATTGCAGCAATATTCACCCGGGAGAAAGCTGGGACGCAACTTTTCAAAACCTTAAAATTTACATTCCTGAGGTGAGAAACCGATTGAAGCATAAAGGTCCGTTTGGCATCGGATTAAGACTTTCGCATGAGGCGAGTCTGGTTCTTCAAAGACCTGAAAAACTGGCAAAATTTCAATCCTGGCTCGCCAAAGAAAATGCCTACGTATTTACGCTGAACTGCTTTCCCTACGGAGATTTCCACAGGCAAATAGTAAAGGAAAAGGTTCATTTTCCGGATTGGACGACCACCGAGCGAAAAGATTACACCATTCGGTCTTTTCAGATTTTATCTCAAATACTTCCCGAGGGCATGGAAGGAGGAATTTCCACTTCCCCTATTTCTTACAGGCATTGGTTTGCCACCAAGGACGAACTCAATTCCGCGATGGAAACTGCTACTCAGCATTTGCTGGAAGTAGTGACGGAATTGATGCTTCTGAAGAACGAAACCGGTAAAAATCTTCACCTGGACATCGAGCCGGAACCTGATGGGATTTTGGAAAATTCCGATGAGATGATCTGGCTCTACACCGATTGGTTGCTTCCAAAAGGAAAGAAATTCCTGGCTGAAAAACTTGGAATCTCTGCGGAGGAAGCCGAAGCAGCGATTAAAAATCACATTCAGGTGTGCTACGATGTTTGCCATTTTGCGATTGTCTATGAAAAGCCGGCTGAGACTTTTGCAAAATTCAAAGCCCATGGAATACAGGTGGGAAAGATCCAGATCAGTGCTGCACTCAAGCTATTTATTCCAAAAGAAGCACCCAAAAGAGCAACCCTTCGACGCAGTCTTCAGCCATTTGCAGAGTCCACTTACCTGCATCAGGTAGTGGGACGGGATAGCAAGGGAATATTAAATATGTATCCGGACCTGCCTGTCGCACTTGATAAACTTGCCGAAGCGGAAGAGGACGAATGGAGAATTCATTTCCATGTTCCGGTGTTTCTGGATAATTACGGTACTTTTTCCTCGACCCAGGCGGACATCGTAACAGTACTGAAGGAAATAAATGAAAATCCTGCCATCACCAAACATCTTGAGGTGGAGACTTACACCTGGGAGGTTTTACCGGAAGAGACTAAGCTGAGTTTGGGAGAATCTATTTCCCGCGAACTCGGATGGGTGATTACTACTTTAGGATAATATGATTACTCGCGATGATGCAAAATCCCTATTCTCTTTGTGGCTGGACGACCGATACTTCGACGAGGTCAGCACAAGTGACGGAAGACCGAAGCGGCCTTAATGAGAAAGTTTAACATACTCTTTACTGTTTTAGCGGTAGAAAGAAGTTTTACAATAAATTAAAAATGAAAAAGACGGTTGTTCTGAATATAGTTGCGCTTTCTCCCCGGGTGATCGGCGAGCATACTCCCTTTCTGAAAAAATGGATTGAGAAAGGAAAGCGTGCAGTCGTGGAACCCGTGTTGCCGGCTGTGACCTGCTCAGCGCAATCCGTTTACCTGACCGGAAAGTGGCCTTCTGAAAACGGAATCGTGGGAAATGGCTGGTACTTCAAAGACGAATGTGAAGTCAAATTCTGGAGGCAATCCAACCACCTCGTTCAGGCTCCGAAAGTTTGGGATGTCTTAAAGGGTGAAAACCCTGATTTCACGGTTGCAAATATGTTTTGGTGGTACAATATGTACTCAAGCGCAGATTACGCAGTGACTCCAAGACCGCTTTACCTTCAGGATGGGCGAAAAATGCCGGATTGCCATTCCCAACCCATGGAACTTCGGGAGCGATTGCAAAGGGAACTCGGACAATTTCCTTTATTTTCTTTTTGGGGACCAAAAACAACGATCGAATCCAGTCGCTGGATAGCCGAGGCAGCCAAGAAAGTCGATCAATGGCATAACCCAACTCTAAATCTGATCTATATCCCACATTTGGATTATGGACTTCAGAAGTATGGGATTGACTTTGACAAAATAGGTAAAGACCTGCAGGAAGTTGATGACCTGGCCAAAGACCTGATCACCTATTTCGAAAACCAGGGAACTCAGGTTTTGCTCCTTTCAGAATATGCAATAACAACCGTAAGCAAACCCGTTCACTTGAATCGGATTTTCAGGGAAAAGGGCTGGATTCAGGTGAAGGATGAATTGGGCAAAGAGACGCTTGATGCCGGTACTTCGGCAGTTTTTGCAGTAGCAGATCACCAGGTTGCGCACATTCATGTGAATGATAAGTCCATCCTTTCGGAAGTAAAAACCCTGCTTGAGAAGACTCCCGGTGTGGAAAAAGTCCTGGACGAAGAAGGAAAGAAAGCCTACCACATCGATCACGAACGCTCAGGCGATTTCGTCGTGATTGCCGATGCAGATTCTTGGTTTACGTATTATTTCTGGTTGGACGATGCCAAAGCTCCGGATTACGCGAGATGTGTGGATATTCACCGCAAACCAGGTTACGATCCTGTGGAGTTGGTTTTGGATCCGAAAATCAAGTTTCCACTGGTGACGGTAGGCTCAAAAGTGCTGAGGAAAAAGCTTGGGTTCCGCTATCTAATGGATGTGATTCCTTTGGATGCTACTCTGGTGAAGGGTGCACATGGTAGAATCAGCGAATCTGACCTGGATAAGCCCCTTTTTGTTTCACAGGACGAATCCCTTTTTGAATCCGAAAAGATACAGCCGACGAGTGTTTTTGATCTGATCTTGAAGGCAGTGAGGAGGTGAAGATTAGCAGGAATTTCCCTAATTACGGCTTATTCCTATCTTAATTCCATTTCACCTTGGCTTAGTTCATTGACCGTATTGGAATAAAATTGAGGAAAGGATTGAAGTTCTTGAAAATCGACTAAGGACTATTTACACGTGTTTTTTTCCTACCTGCTTGACAATTCCACCTTTCACTTCTTTAATCGTTTGGATGTAGAAAAATGCCTTCGGGTCAATCTCAGAGATCGCTTTTTTTATTCTGTGAACTTCCAGTCGGGTGACAACAGTCATGATGATATCGCAGTCATGCTTAATCTCAAAAGAGTTCGGCAAATACCCTCTTTCTCCCTTATAGACTGAAATTGCTTTGCCAAATTGCTTGACGATTAATTCTTTCACTTTATCATCTTCTTTGGAAATGATCGTCAATGCGGTGTATTCTTCAAATCCATCAACTACGTAATCGGTGACTTTGATAGCCGTAAAATAGGTCAGGATTGAATACATGGCCGTTTCAATTCCAAAAGAAAACACTGCAGCAAGCATGATCAGTGAATTTAAAAACAGCGTAATTTCACTTCCTGAAAATGCACTGTTTTTCTGGGTAAAATCGGTAATAACCTCAAATCCATCAATCAATCCTCCCCCCCGGATAATCAGTCCAATCCCAGTTCCCATCAATAATCCTCCGAAAACCGCGATCAATACCTTGTCTTCAGTTACTGTTGGTATTTCCATGAATTGGAGAATTATTATCAGCATAAGAATCGAAATTGCTGCTTGTGCAGCGAAAGTTTTTCCGATTTTTCTATATCCCATGTATAAAAATGGGATATTGAGGACGACCAAAAGAAGATTAAGATTTATTCCATAGGCTAAATTGACCAAGATGGCAATACCTGTCACTCCTCCATCCAGAAATTTGTTGGGAAGCATAAATGCCTCCAAGGCAATAGCCGCGAGCAATACCCCAGAAATGTTGTAAATCAAGGAGGACGGTGAAAAAATCAATTTCCAGTCTATAGATTCTTCGGAGGGTTTCATCAAATAGTAATAAGAGGCTTAAGAATTTAAAGAATCAATAAATAACAAGATATTTCAAAAAGACTGTTTTATTCTATCCTTTATAAGAAATTTTAGACCTGATTTTTAAACGGGGGAGCTCAAATTTAAAAGTATCAATTTCATTTTTAGCCCGACAGATCAATTTAAAGTAACCAGTTCATGTGAACCTATCCTCTTTTCCGCCTGTTCAAAAAGGGCGGTAGGTTCTCTTTTATTCTGACATAAAAAAACAATTTCCGATTCAGTAATTTTTAATTAACTAATAACCAATATTTTATGAACTATTCAGTGAAAATAGGTGACGTTAAAACAGTAGATGAACTTGTGGGAGCCTGGAGCGATGATGATTTTGTCGAACTCCTGAAAAGATTCAATTACGAAGATGCTGACAAGGTAAGTCCAAATGAATTGAAGGATTATTTGTATCTGGCGATTGCAGATTATGAACCAAATGAGGCCGCTGCGATTCTTCTGGATTACAGGCTCTCGGATAAGTTATCGGAAGGTCAGATCGCCAATATGTCGAATGAGATGGAGCGGGAAAAACTTGCAGAAAACTATTCCGATATCTACATCCATCGTCTCCTTTTCGATATAAACCAATTTTTATTCAAGGCGTACAATGGAAAATTTCCCAACTCAAAAGCAACCCGGGTGGAGTTTGAAGCGAAAGAAGTTCCTGACCACGCAACTGAAGTTACGAAGGAAATAGCCCTGAAAGTATTGAAAGGAGCTCTTTCTGACAGGAGTTTGGTAAACAGATTGTTCGGAGACCACTTGGAAAGTGATATTGCTTTTCCGGAGGCTGAGGGAATCGTCTGGGAGCTAAATGATAAAGGCAATCACCAATTTGAACTGGTTACTTCTGAAAACTGGATATCTGAGGAAGACTTTGTAAACGAGGAATATGAGTGCTCGTTTGTTCCTGCAAAAACACCTGACGAGGAAGATTGATAAGGAACCAAATCGCAAATCTTTGAATTTTCCAGTATGATAATCCCCTACTTTGCCAGTAGTGCTAAAATAGACATCTGGCAGTGGGAGATTGTCCACGGTCAACAGACGACAGCCCCTCTGATTGGACTTCAAAGCCTTGTTTTATTTGGTTAGTGGCAAGAAATCGGAAAATCATTTTTCCCTTAAACCAAAACAAAAAACCAGCTCAAATAGAGCTGGTTTTTTGTTTTACAAAGTATGTTGAAATCTTTATTTCAAGCTTGTAGTGACAGTTGGAGCTACTTTGGTCCATGGTGTCACATCCAATTTTCTTGGAGTTGGAAGGATCTCATCCAACGTGTTTCCGTCGTAAACCCTGCCGTTTTTCACAACGTGCGTGATCGAATTGGTGTTTCGGATATTTTCAAGTGGATTGCTTCCCATGATGACCAGGTCAGCAAGCTTACCGGCTTCGATACTTCCCATTTCTTTATCCAGACCAAGTGCTTCAGCACCCAAGATAGTGGCTGTTTTCAAAGCATCCAGTGTACTCATTCCTCCGCTTGCTACGGACCAAAGTTCCCAATGGTAACCCAATCCCTGTAGCTGACCATGTGAACCAACTCCTGCAAGACCACCCTGAGTTACGATCGAATTTATCCCTTCGGCATGCTTGCTGAACACGTGATCTTCCGGCGCAAACCAACCACCCAAACCTCCGGCACGTCTTCTTGCTTTCGCATTCAGCTGCTCGTAAGGGGTAAACCGGTTTAGTTTTACATCGTGAAGAGGGCTTTCGGTAGTGTAGTAATAGTTTTCGGCCCATGGACCGCCGTATGCTACGAGTAAAGTTGGAGTGACGGCCATCTTGCTTTCAGCAATGGTTTTGGTCACATCACCATAGAGGGGATGGATAGGAATCGCATGCTCATGTCCCGGATACCCGTCAATTAACTGTGTCATATTGAGTTTGAAATCCAGTCCGCCTTCTGTGGTTGGCATCAATTTCTGCTCTTTTGCAGCCATAATTACCCACTGACGATGCTGACGGTTTCCGACCAGGTACATTTTGATGTACTGAGTATTGTAGTATTTGCTGTACTGCTTCAGTACATTTTTGGTCTGATCCAAAGATTTCAGATTATACATCCAAAAGCCAACACCGGGACCGGTAGAATAAACGCGTGGGCCGGGAAACATTCCCGCATCCACCATGTCTCCATAAGTCAGGACGTCTGTAGTGGCAGTTTGCGGATCTCGGGTGGTGGTGACACCATACGCAAGATTTGCTGCGTAAATCCAAACTGAATTCTTATGCAATCCCCAGGTTGGCCACATGTGCGCATGTGTATCGATGAATCCAGGTGTGATGGTTTTACCTGATGCATCGATGACTTTTGCCCCACCGGCATCCAATGTCCCTGTAGCTCCTACAGCTTTGATTCGGTTATTTTCGATCAGGATATCTCCATTTTCGATGACTTCAGATCCTTTCATTGTTACGATTCGGGCGTTTTTCAAGAGGATGCTTCCCTTTGGAATATCCTTGGCGAAATACACTTTTACCTGAGTTTCCTCGGGCTTATACGTTTCCTTTTCTTTCAGTCCGGCCTTATAGATACTATCAGCTTTTGCTTTTTCCTTGTCATTTTTAAAAAGCTCAGCGATCACTTCTCTCTGCTTTTTGGCTAAGGAATCAGCCAGTTTCTCAGCTTCCGGATCCAGCGCTTTCAATGCCGCAATGCTATCCGCATCTGCGAGACGCATTGCTTTCTTTGCAGATCTCACCGAATCCTCTACTGTCTTGGCGCGGTCCACATCATAGACCCAATGCCCGTTTCCAAGAGACCAGTGTACTTTTTTGCCATTTGCTTCCCACGCCGGCCATTCTCCTCCGATTTCGGTAAGTTGACGTGAAGGAAAATTACTTGCACCCGGGTCGGATACATTGATGGTGGGGGTCTTTCCCGCAGTCGGGATAGTCACCACATAGACGTTGTTATTCACTTGTGCCAAGGCCAGATTTCCTTCAGGCGCCATCAATATAGTGCTGGCGCTGGACGGCATCATCTGAGGCTCACGGGCACTAGCTCCCTCGGGAAGCATGCAGAAATTGACTGCGTCCGAATTGGAAATAGGCATCCCCATCACATATCGATAGGTAGAAGTTTCTTCGGCTGAGGAATGTTCGTGATTTTCGTGGGAATCAGCAACTGAACCGTAGGTGGTGATACCCGTGATTTTGGCATATGTTTTTGGGTCAGTTCCGTCCCACTTCATACTTAACAATGTGCCACCGGCCGTATTGAGAAAAACGCGACTGGTATCTTTTGTGAAGTGGACATTCCCATAATTCCCCGCGTTAATTACTTTTCTGAATGAACCCCCTGCTGCAGGAATCCAGACTAATTCAGCTTCCGAACCATCTACTCCAGGACCTTCAGCATCTTTCATAATTCGATTTGAGCCTTTGAATACCGCGATCCGGTTGTTATGACTCCAGGCTGGCTGGGCATAGAAAGCGCTTTCAGAAGTGAGTTTGGTCACGGTGCCTTTTCCTGCAAGGGAAACTTTGTACAAACTTCCGCCTTCTGTTTCATTCCATGCTACGAAAACAAGCTGCGTTCCGTCAGGACTCCAGGCAGGCATGGCTTCGGTAAAATTATTTGCTGTGATGCGCTTAGGGGTTCCGTTCGGGTAATCCATCACATAAAGTCGGTTCAGCGAGGTGAACGCTAATTTCTTGCCGTCAGGAGAAGGTACTCCATCTCTGATCTGAGTAGCCAAAGCGGCTGTGGTGTCTTTGATCGCATAATTGAAATACAAACGTGGACCCATTGCAAGTTTTACATCTACTTCAAACGGGATTTCTTTGGCAGTTCCCTCTTGTACGGGAATACTCCAAATTTTTCCTCCGTAAGATGCAATCACATTTTTGCTGTCCGGAGTGAATGCCATTGCCGGCAGGACTCCCTGAGGGGCTATGCTTTCCTGGTCATCCCGCTGAACCGGATATGCCAACCATCTTTCCTCTCCATTGATCAGGTTGCGGAGAACAAGACCGGTTTTTTCTTCCCATCTGGAACCATAAACCATCCATTTGCCGTCGCTGCTGAGTGTTGGGGTGAAGGCAGATCCGTACCGCGTACTGATGCTGGTGATTTCTCCTTTGTCAAAATCGTAAGTTCCCAATTGATATTGGGGCAAAAGGGCGTTGTAATTCCAGGAACCGTTTCGGTGGGAGAAGTAAACTTTCTTACCGTCAGGACTGACTACAGGATCTATTGTTTTCAGGCTGGCTGGAGCTTCGGTAAGCTGAATTCCCCCTCCACCATCGACATGGTACATCCAAAGTTTGGGGATTCTTCGGCCTTTTGAGACAATAATGTAATCTCCATCTGGAGTCCAGGCAGCGCCCGGCACGTCTCCGCTTTTATCTTTGGTGACTTGTACGGTATCTTTTTTCGCCATGTCGATAAACCAGAGATTATCACTTCCCGCGCGGTCAGATGTAAAAAGTATTTTCTCACCATCCGGAGAAAAGCGAGGGTGCGTTTCGTAGGCCATACCCGTAGTGATCGGACTGGCTTTTCCTCCCGTGATAGGCATAGTGTAAATGTCCCCAAGCAGGTCAAAAGCTAAAGTTTTGCCATCGGGACTCACGTCTACGCTCATCCACGTTCCCTCTTTGGTGGTGAATTTCACTTCACGCTCAGCCTTGAGGGGAAGTTCGTTGAATTTGGGAGAATCGATGGAGTCTTTCTTGACGCTGTCTGCCGAAATGGAATCCCGGTTTTCGAAGGGTAGCAAGTTGGTCGAAGAGCGTGGAATCAGTGCGGCAAAACTGACTGTAGCTCCCAAAGCCAACAAGAGTGCTGGCTGAGTTATATTTTTCATAAAATTTATTTAGGGCAATTAATCTACATGGATTTCATCGATTTATACAAATCGTGAGGACCTCTGTTTGCAAATAGAAGTTTATCGGAAGTTTTAAACTGTTTTTTCCCGAAAAAAGGGAAATGAAAACTAATGCTTTTTTTTCAAAAACCGGATTATTCAGGTTCAATTTTGAGTTCTTCTTCAATAAGAATAATTAGCTCGTCCATCATCGGGAATAAGTTTTCAATTCGGGATCGGGTGGTATAAATGTTGTTTTTGTGCAACTGGATAAGATGTAAAAATTCTTCTTTGAAAATGATTTTGACATCGGTGATTTTCCCCCTTATGACTTTTACTCCGTTTGGCAGTGTGATGATCAACCTCGATGTTAATTTTTCTACCAAGGCATTTTCAATTGCGTCAGAATCGCTCAAATTCTTCAAAACCTTTTCCGTCCCGGGAATCAGGAATTCATAAATGTCGGCCATTTTCGCCCGAATCGAATCATTGGAAATCTTGTCTATTCCACCAGATTTAATGGATCCGTAAGCTCCGGCATTGTATTGGAAAAGGACATCAAATCGTAAATCAGAAAAGTATTTGTTCAGGGTGTCAAGATTTTCCTCTTTGTTTTCAAGGATTTCCAGCAAACGATTTGCGGCCATTTGTTTATGTTCCAGTCTGGGAATCTGAGAAGAAAAAAATGACCTGTCTTTTTGGAGAGTGGACTTCAACTCTTTGAGCATTTTAAGTTCGTACTGCCTGGTTTTTCGGGTTTCATTCCAGGTGTTTATCTGAAGAGCAATCAGAATCCCAATCACTACCAAAAAAATCTCTCCGATCGAATACGCAAGATACTGTGTGACCCGATTTTGCTGAAGTAGGTTTTGTCGGATTCTGCGGAACAGGGAGATCATGATACTTTTCTGTTCAATTAATTGACTACCTCGAATACAATTACCTGGTTGGCTTTATTCTTAAGAGCCATTTCACCTATTTTATTGAATTTGAAGCTGTCTTCTCCCAGTTGTGTGGTACAATGTTCCATCAATAGGATTTGTCCGGGATTTGCCTTGGACTGAAGACGTGCGGATACATTGACAGTATCTCCGATCACGGTGTAATCCAGCCTCTTCAGGGATTTGGATCCTATATTTCCGCAGACCATTTCACCTGAATTGATCCCGATTGATACTTGCGGCTGAAACATATCCAAGTCGCTGTAAACCGGAATTGCATTCATTTTATCACGAATGGCTAAGCAGCTTGTGATAGCTCTTTGTAAATGATCCGGACCTTGAAATACAGCCATTACCGCATCCCCAATAAACTTATCGACGCTACCTTTTTGGTCGATAATTTCCCTGACCATCAGGTCAAAATATTCATTGAGCAACCCAACAACAATGTTTGGTTTCTGGCTTTCGGAAATTTTGGTAAATCCGCAAAGGTCGATAAAAGCCACAGTTGCAAAAATGGTGTGGTTTTCCATCAAGGCCGACTCGATTTCCTTTCCACCCATGAAATTCAATACGGTTTCGTCTACATACATTTTCAGGATGTTGTTTTCCCGCATTGCCTGAATCGTAGATTTAATTTGGTTGATATGGCCAATTGTTTTTTCAATGGTGATTTCCAAGTCCTGAAAATCCACCGGTTTGGTCACAAAGTCAAAAGCTCCCAAGTTCATTGCCTTGCGGATATTTTCCATGTCGCCGTAGGCGGAGATTATCACCGTTTTCAAGAGTGGGTTCTGCTCCTTCGTATGAGAAAGAAGCGTGAGTCCATCCATCACAGGCATATTGATATCGCTGAGGATAAGGTCTACGTCCGGATGTTCCTTCAGTGTATCCAACGCCAATTGGCCATTCAGGGCAAAAAACATCTCATATTCCCCGGAGCGAATTTTTTGTCTGTATTTCTGACGAAACAGCATTTCCAGATCTTCTTCATCATCCACTACAAGGATCTTCGCCATTCTATTGTATTATTTATTAGTGAGCAATTCTGCTATTTCTTGCTTAAGCGATTCAAAATCAACAGGCTTGCTGAAAAATCCCTTTGCTCCTGATTTTATTGCTTTTTCATAATTGTCTCTGTCTCCGTAGGCGGAGATCATGCTGACCTGAATATTGGAAAACCGGCTTTTTATTTTTTCCAATAATTCCAACCCAGTCATTCCGGGCATATTAATGTCAGAAAAGACATAAACCACTTCTGGTGAATCTTCTTCCCCAAGTAATCGAAGGGCTTCTTCTCCAGAGAATGCAAACATGACTTCAAGTACTTTGCTTTTTATTTCTTTTCTGAACTTTTGAAGAAAAAGTGTTTCGACGTCCTGTTCATCATCTACGATTAGGATTTTCATATTTGAAAAATTTATGTTGTTGTTTTTGGTAATGTTATTTTAAACCGGGTATACTGGTCCAATTCCGATTCTATCTCCAAAGTACCTTCATGAGTTTTGATGATCTCGTGGGTAATACTCAGGCCTAAACCGGTACCTTCCGTTCCTTTTTTGGTTGTAAAAAATGGCATCAAAAGTTTATCTCTGATCTCATCCGGTACTCCCGGTCCGTTATCCTCGACCACGATCAATACTTTGTCTCCAAAATCCCGCGTCTCCACAGCCAGAATTGATTTATAGGAATTGCCTTTCGCTGCTATTTTGTCCCTCATTGCATCGAATGCATTTTTTGACAAATTCAAAATCACACGGCTAAAGTCCTCCGCATTGAGAGTGATTTTTGGCAAGCTTTCATCAAGCTCTAATCGAAGCTCTACGTTTATAGGATTCTTGTTTGCCCTCATTCCATGAAACGCAAGATTTACATATTCCCGAATCAGGTCATTTAAATCGGTAAGGTCCATTGCACCTGTTCCGCCCCTTGAATGCATCAGCATGGACTTCACTATACCGTCGGCCCTGGATCCATGGTGTTTAATCTTCAGAAGGTTTGATTTCACATCGGATAGCAGTTCCAGGATGTTTTCCTTTTCCGGGCTGTCACTAAGCTTATCCAATTCCTCCTCGATTTCCTGAATGAAATCCATACTGAGCTCTGAAAAATTATTAACGAAATTTAGTGGATTTTTGATTTCGTGGGCAATTCCTGCCGTTAGCTGGCCAAGACTTGCAAGCTTTTCCTGCTGTAAAAGTTGCTGTTGAATTACCTTAAGATCATTTACAGCTTCATCCGCTCTATTTTGTTCCTCTTCCAGTTTGGATAGGTCTGATTCAGCCTGCTTCTTCAGCCGCCCGATCTGCTCTTCTAATTCAGTGATTTTACTGATCAATTCTGAAGTGGACATTGTTTCTTTTTCAGGCTTCATACTCACCAAAAATTAATGATAATTGAGGTTTGTTGTATACTCCAACTCGCATGAATCTTTTAGTGTTTTTTGGGTTACTGTTCAAATTAGGCAATTGTGTCATCAATTGTTTGGCTGGTTCAGCCTTGAGATATTTCCTTTATTTCATTTCTCAGCTTTTCAAAATCTACCGGTTTGGTAAAAAATCCTTTTGCTCCGGATTCAATTGCCTTGTTGTAGTTTTCTGTATCCCCGTATGCTGAAATCATACTAACTTTTATCTGTGGAAACTTGCCTTTAATCTTATCAAGCAGGTCTAATCCGCTCATCCCTGGCATGTTGATATCAGAGAATACATAGACGAATTTAGGAGGGTTTTCACTTCCCAACAGATGTAAAGCCTCATCACCCGAAAATGCAAAGGATAACTCCAATTCTCCGCTTTTTATTTCTTTTCTAAACTTTTGACGGAAAAGAGCCTCTACATCTCGTTCGTCATCCACAAATAAAATCTTCATTATTTACATGTTTTTGTTTTGTAAACATTCCTGAATGTGTTAAACCATTCTTTTTTGGTTTTTTTTCGCTTTGCTGTCCCTACAGGCCAAGCTTAACGTCAAGCTAATACCTTTTTTCCTTATTTGATAAGTGAAGATTTTAAAATCTTATCTCAGTGACTCACTTTCACTTACGTCCTCTCAGAACTACTTTCTTTGTTTTTTTGAGATATCTATTTTGAAACAATAAATCAAAGTTGAACCCCAGATTTTCCAATAAAATAATCATTACTTCTCAAAGTTATTTCACCGGATAATTCACTCTTTTTGTTCTGCCTAGATGTTTCATTCAAAGTAAAAGAGAATAAGAACTCCCCGAGCCTCACCTCAATTAATGGAGTTTGCCAATTCTCTGATCTCGGTTTTCAAAGATTCAAAATCTACAGGTTTTGTAAAAAATCCCTTCGCACCAGATTTTATGGCTCTGTCGTAATTTTCGATATCTCCATAAGCGGAAATCATACTGACCTGGATTTGAGGGAAGCGATTTTTGATATTTTCCAAGAGTTCCAGCCCACTCATTCCAGGCATATTTATGTCGGAAAACACGTAGACAAATTTTGGAGGATTGTCAGTTCCCAATAGATTCAAGGCATTATCCCCTGAAAAGGCAAATGACAACTCAAGTTCCCCGCTCTTTATTTCCTTCCTGAATTTCTGACGAAAAAGTGCTTCAACATCTAGTTCATCGTCTACAAATAGAATCTTCATGGTTCAACTGATTTACGTTTGATAAAAAAATAATTAACTGTGTAAGCTCTCCAGGTTTGGAGTTGATCCGGGATTTCTCAATTGTTTCCTGAGCAAATCTTGGATAACGCACTCTGCCTTTCTTCACTTAATCGAGACCAGTATTCAGCTCTTCTGAATTCGCTCTACTTTCATTGACTTTAACTTTCTGTTTGGTGTCGAAAGTAATTGCCAGATCTGCATTTTTTCGCAGCGCTCTAAATGCGAAGTTTTTAGGATTCATAGCAGACAAAAATAACTTATTTGCTTGCTGGAAATAATGTTAAATATAACTCAAAACTGTCGATAAACGGGATTTTTCTGAGGTAAACATCCTTTCAAAAACAAAAAATTCTATTTGAAACCCAATTAATTGAAAATTTCAGTTTAGGTCAATTCTTTACTTTACCAGCAGGCTAGAAGGTGATTTGAGATGCGGCTAATCGATCCATCACGAGGGTAGCAGCCCAAATCGATCACAATTGGCCCTTCGGTATCGTTTTAAATCGTAAAAAGAATAAAATCAGATTAATAATTCCTTTTGGACAGATCAGGCAAGCGGAAGCTGAATGTTAAAAGTGGTGCCCTCTCCTTCCTTACTTTCTACAGTCAACTGACCCCCATGAGCTTTCACAATGTCGTAGCTTAGTGAAAGGCCAAGTCCGGTTCCTTGTCCGGTAGGTTTGGTGGTGAAGAATGGCTGGAAGATTTTGTCGACAATAGCCTGTGGAATTCCCTTGCCATTGTCTGTTACCTGAATCAATACTTTGTCCGTACTATGAGACGTGCGGACAGTAACAGTTGGTTTGTAAGAAGCGTCTGATTGGGTCGCGCGCTCATTCACTGTATAGAATGCATTGTTGATAAGATTCAAAATTACCCGGCCAATATCCTGTGTATTTATTTCAATGTTTGGCATAGTCTCATCCAGTTCAGTTTTGAAATCTGCATTGAAGGTTTTGTCTTTTGCTTTCAGACCATGAAAGGCTAATCTCAGGTATTCGTCTGCAAGGAGATTTAGGTCGGTAGGCTCTTTTTTACCTGTCCCGCTTCGACTATGCTGCAGCATTCCTTTTACAATTGCTCCGGCACGCTTTCCATGATGATTGATTTTGCCCAGATTTTTTTCAATATCCTCCGCGATGGCCATAGCCTCTTCCAAGTCTCCTTTCTCGAGCTCTTCTTTCATTTCCCCAATCAACTCACTGCTTACCTCAGCAAAATTGTTGACGAAGTTCAAAGGATTTTGAATCTCGTGGGCAATTCCGGCTGTCAGCTCACCCAAACTTGCCATCTTTTCAGCGTGGATTAGTTGAGTTTGTGTTGCTTTAAGTTCTGTGTAGGCTTTCTCGATTTCCTTTGCCTGAGCGAGCTCCCGCTCTTTGGCTTTTTCCTGCTCTGCCTTGATCACCATTCTCCTTTGGTATCTGTGAGCCGGATAAAACAAAGAAAGGAAAACCAAGCCGTAGGTTAAATATGCCCACCAGGTGCGATACCAGGGAGGCAAAACAGAAAAATTATAGCTGATAGGCTCTGTCCATTCACCGGCTTTGCCTACACTAGGCCCGGTAAAACGTGCTTTAACTTTAAACGTGTAATCGCCCTCCTGAATATTACCGAAAGTGGCACTGGTTTTTTTCAGAATCGGACTCCACTCCTCGTCATAGCCTTCCAGCATGTATTGATACTCTATTAAATAAGGCTTTGCGAGTTCATTAGTGGCATAATCAAGGTTAATGTGATTATGACGATAGGGCAGGACAAGATTTTTCGGAACTGGATAAAATTTGGCAATGCCTTCAAATTCTACTTTTTCAAATTTCTGAATCATTGCTTTTCGATCCGCAGGGGAAAGCACTTTTCCAAAAGTTCTCAACTCATCATTATTGGAGAAGTAATTACCCGAATAGTCTGTTGAATCTACCGTTTTGCCGTGGGCCAAGCTGTACCAGGAAATGGGTTCTTCATTGATGCGAAGCTGCTGAATAGTTAATTCCGGAAGTTCCTGGTTTTTTAAAAGTGCAGCGTAATCAAACCTTACCAAAGCAGTTTTATCACTTCCAGTTCCTGCCCAAAGAATTCCTTTGATGTCCACAAACAAGGCATCCTGGCCATCTGTGAGGTCTTTTACAGGATAGCCTGTGACCGTATTGAATATTTCAAGGTTCTTAATTCCATTGAATTCCTCAGAAGAATTTTCGGGTCCGTCAAAAAGTGCTACTCCCAGGTTCGTGCCAATTGCTATTTTTCCATTGGGCATCGCGGCGACTTGCAGGATGTTGTTATCAGGAAGCCCATCAGAAATGGTGAAGGTTTTGAAAATTTGAGCAGCACTCGTCGGGCTGGTAATTTCTCCTGATGGAGTTGATAATTTTTTCAGGTTAGCAAAGCTCAGATAACTCAAGCCGTCCTCTGTTCCAAACCAAAGATTTCCCTGCAGGTCTTCCGCTATTCTGAATACCACATCATCTGCTAATCCATTATCTGCATTATAATTGGTGAAGGTTTTCCCATCAAATCGGCTTACTCCGCCATCTAAAGTTGCGAACCAAATGTTTCCCGCTCCATCTTCCAGAATGCTAAAGACTACATCTCCGGCAAGTCCGTTTTCTCGCGTGAAATTGACAAAACTTACGCCATCAAACCGGCTGACTCCGCCTCCTTCAGTTCCAAACCAAAGATTTCCACTTTGATCCTCCAAAATGCTCCAGACTTCATTGGTCAGCAATCCCTGATCTGTGGTGTAGTTGATAAAGGTTTTGCCATCAAACTGGCTCACTCCTCCGGCTGTACCAAACCATAAAAGGCCTTTGGAATCTTCGGTCACGCTGAAAACCACGTCGTTTGCCAATCCCTGATTAGTAGTGAAAGTAGTGAAGGCCCTTCCATCATATCGGCTGACACCCCCGTCCACTGTCCCAAACCATATTGCATTATTCTTGCTCTCGGCTATGCTTAAAACAAGGTTTCCACCAAGTCCCTGTGAGGTAGTGTAAGAAATGAAACCTGCACCATCATAGAGACTAAGTCCTCCACCGTCGGTCCCAAACCAAAGCTTGCCTGTTCGGTCCTTCGTGATGGACAAAACCAGATTACCAGCAAGTCCTTGGTCGGTAGTGTAAGAGGTAAATTTTCTCCCGTCAAAACGACTGACGCCCCCGTCTGTCGCAAACCAAATATTTCCCTCGCTGTCTTCTCCGATACTCCTTATGACATCGCTTGCGAGTCCGTTTGCAGTGGTGTACGTTTTAAATGTGGTGCCGTCAAAGCTAGAAACTCCGCCGCCAATGGTTCCAAACCAAATTTTACCGGACTTATCTTCGAAAAGACTTCTTACCCGATTATTGGCAAGTCCCTGTTCGGTTGAAAAAGTCTTAAAACCAGTTCCATCGTATCGACTTATGCCATTTCCATTTGTTCCAAACCAGAGATTTCCTCCCTTATCCTTCAGAACACAGATGACCACGTCATCAACCAATCCGTCTTTGGTAGTAAAGTTTTTGAAATTATTGCCATCAAAACGACTGACTCCTGCCCTGGTTCCAAACCAAATATTTCCTTCATCATCTTCCGTCACACTGTAAACAACATTGTCCGCAAGACCATCAGAGCTTAAATAATTCAAAAACCTTTTTCCATCGTAGCGACTTACTCCATCTCCGATTGTGGCAAACCAAATATTTCCATTCTTGTCTTCGATTATTCCCCGGACATTATTGCCCGCCAGTCCGTCTGCGATGGTATAATTAGTAAAGCCCGTTCCGTCGTACCTGCTTACGCCTCCGCCATTTGTACCAAACCAAAGATGTCCTCTGCTATCGATGATGGAGCAGTTGATCGCATCTGTCGGCAATCCATCATTGGTGGTGTAGGTTTTGAATTGTGATTTTCCTCCCTCGCCCAAAATGAAAGGAATTTTATTCTCATCCAGCATTACTTCTCCTTTTTCGTTCTTCATTATTTGAAGAAGTTGTGATGCAGGAGGTTCCAGGTTTACCTGTTCGCCATCTGCAGAAAAATAATAGCCTCCGATGGAGGAGGGCACTTGGATAATCTTTGGCTTTGGGACATCTATAAGAAAAATAGTATCCGGTGCTGAAAAGCGTACTTGGGTGGAATCAGAAGCCGGAATTGAAGATTCCGCTTTTTCCGGTGTAGGAACAGGAGGTCCTGTACGAGTGGTGCAAGAAAGTATTTGAAAAAATAGGATTAATAAAGCTATATGAGAACCTCTCATGTGTGTTTTCGTTGTTTGCACGGAATTCGGAAAAAATCTCAGATTCCTGGTCAGAGCTGTTGAACGTTTTTTAAGTATTGGAAAGGCTGTTTTTTGTACTTATTCGGGATCAATTGAGAGGTAAATTAATAATAAAAACGGTTCCTTCCCCATCATTACTCTCCACACTTAAATCTCCTCCTTGTGCCTTTACAATATCATAACTCAACGAAAGCCCAAGGCCGGTTCCTTCGCCTGTGGGTTTGGTAGTGAAGAAAGGCTGAAATATTTTTGATTTGATATGTTCCGGGATTCCTCCTCCGTTGTCTGAAATGATAATTTGGATGCTTTTTCCCTGATTTTTAGTGCTGACTTCCACCATAGGTTTGAAGTCGGAAGCGCTTTTTTTCTTCTCATTCACAGCATAAAAAGCATTATTGATCAGGTTTAGAAATACTCTTCCCATGTCCTGCGGAATGACAGCTACTTTGGGAAGACCTGGTTCAAAGTGAGTTTTGAAGTCCGAATTGAAGCTTTTGTCTTTTGCACGAAGACCATGAAAGGATAGTCGGAGAAACTCGTCCGCAAGCGAATTGATATCAGTCAGGTCCTTTTGACCCGAACTGGTTCGACTGTGCAAAAGCATGCCTTTGACGATTGAATCAGCACGTTTACCATGATGGTTTATTTTTTCGAGGTTCTCTTTTATGTCACTTGCCAATGCCTTCCCCTCTTCGTAATCCCCTTTTTCAATTGCCTCGTTCATCTCATCCAGGAGTTCGTTGGTCAGCTCAGAGAAATTATTGACAAAGTTGAGCGGGTTTTGGATTTCATGGGCGATGCCTGCCGTGAGCTCTCCGAGAGAGGCCATTTTTTCCGCCTGGATCAGCTGAACTTGTGTGGCCTTCAATTCCAGCAAGGCCTCTTCCAGTTCTTCTTTTTGCTTGGTCAGTTCGGCAGTTCTTTCCACTACCTGGACTTCAAGTTTAGCTTTCATCGCTTCAGAAAGCTGAAATTCCTTTTCTCGCTGTTCTGCAATAACACGTTCGACTTCGCGAGCTTTTCTCTGTTTACTACCGCCGATCCATATAACAAGAGCCCAAAGAATTGAAAATACCACACCCGTATCGTATGATTCTTCCCACCTTTTGAAAAAATCGGAATTGATAATTTTGACCAGATACCCCAAGGTGACAATCACTGCCAGTGGAAGCCATGCATAGGCAAGCGGCTTGGCAAATTGAAACTGAGGCAAGCGGAATATTCCGTAAAAAATCGCTGAAATCAAGGCAATAGAAGGAATCGCGAGCCATACTTCATTCGCTAAATTAGTCGATTCCATCACCAGAAATGCTATCGCCAGAATAATCCCGATGTCGAATATCCATTTCCACTGAGGAAAATTCAGTGAATTTTTAAGCGTTTTACGCAGGTAATTAAGGATTATCAGCGAAATAATATTCAACCCCATGTGCCAGTTCTTTTCCGTCTTTTCATGAATGATTCTGAGTACTTCAAAAATTAACTAATAGGTAAAGTTATAATAAACTCCGTCCCTTTTCCCTCCTCAGACTGAACCTTTAATTCACCACCATGTGCTGTCACGATATCATAGCTGATACTTAAGCCCAGCCCTGTTCCATTTCCGGATTGTTTGGTGGTAAAGAAGGGTTGGAAGATTTTGTCTTTGAGGGATTCCGGTATTCCGGGGCCGTTGTCTTTCACCGAAATTTTGATCCCTGCCTTTCCTGAAGGGGATTTGACAATCGCGGTACTGACCGAAACAGTCGGATTATAATCGTCTCCTCCATCAGCAGGTTTGAGAGAAGCACAAGCGAAAAACGCATTGTTGTACAGGTTGAGTAAGACCTTGCTGATATCCTTTGGGATGACTGAAATCTTTGGCAAATCAGGATCGAGATTAGTCCTGATCACAATCGGAACATAATCGGTTTGAAACTCCTTTTCTTTCGCTAAAAATGATTGGTACGTAAGCCGGAGAAATTCGTCTGCCAGCGCATTGATGTTGGTTAGCTCTTTCTCCCCAGATCCCTTTTTGCTATGTTCCAGCATTCCTTTGACGATGCCATCAGCTCGCTTACCATGGAAGATGATTCTGGATAGATTTTTTTTGATGTCTTCAAGGATTACATCTTCCAACGCATTTTCCCTGTTCTCGCTTTCGGTATCTGAATTCTGCTGAAGAGGACGATCCCTGGCTGCTTTCTCTTTATTTTTGATCCTCTCTGCCTGAATCTCCTCAATCAGCTCTGAACTGACCTCCGAGAAATTATTAACCAGGTTCAGAGGATTTTGGATTTCATGAGCAATACCTGCGGTGAGTTCTCCGAGAGAAGCCATCTTTTCTGCCTGTATCAGTTGTAATTGTGTCGCTTTTAATTGTTCAAGTGCCTTTTCTAATTTTTCATTCTTGTTCCCAATTTCAATTGTTTTTTCCTGAAGGGTATTGTATGCTTTGTTTAGTTTGTTTCTGTTTCGGGAAACAATAAAAAGGATGATCAAAAAGACAAGAAGACCGGCAAATGCTGAATAAATAAGCCATCTCTGCCTCAGACTTGATTTTTCATATTCCAGTGTCTTTTTGGAAAACTCATATTCCGATTCCAGCGTCGCTGCTAATCGCTGACTTTGAGTATCATTAATGCTGTCGTTGTATTGTTTGAATAATTTGAAACTGGAGAGTGCATCCGGGAAATTTCCTTCTTCTTCATAGATTTTTGTAAGCAGTTCGTTGGCATTACGCATTTGCATGGTTTGACCCATTATTTCTGCCTGCTTCAGCCCTTCTTGTGCATAGCTTAGTGCTTCTGCCCGATCTCCCTTTTTATAAAACAAATTTGCCAATCCGATTAATGAATGGGAATAAGGAACTCCGTAACCATTCTCTTTGGCCATAGCAATAGACTGCCTGTAAAGTCCCTCAGCCTTATCCGTACTGTCGAGAGCTGCGTAAATATCCGCCAAAGTTCGGGCCGTCATCTCTATAAACTCAGGACTTTGAAGAGCAAGGGCTGACTCGTGTCCTTTTTTCAGATTTTCGAGCGCTTCTAAAGGTCTTTTCTGTTTTAGCTCTACATCACCGATATTATTGTAAGCAAGTATCACCCGTCCCTGATTACCAAGCTCACTGTAAATAGCCAACATCTCTCTGTATTTTGCTTTGGCCTCTTCCAGTTTTCTTTGTTCAAAATATATGAGTGCGATATTGTTTAGAGCCGCAGCTTTTACATTTGAATTATTAACTTCTTCTGCACCCTTAATTGCTTCATAAAAATTATTTAATGCCTCAGCATAATCCCCAAGATTATAATAAACTAACCCTATGTTATTTAAAATTCCAGGGACTAATTTTTCCTCCGGTAATGCCTTCGCTATTTTTAGTGCCTCGTTATAATACCCAATTGAAGATTTGAAGTCCCCCTTATTTTGCAGGGCATTTCCATAAATCTTTAATGCGTCTGCTTCTCCTCTTTTATACTTTGCGCTGCGACAAAACTGCAATTGCTTGTCTAAAAAAATGAATGCACTGTCCGGATTGCTTTCGGCAAGCATAAATCCAAGTTCGTTGGCCTTATTGAGGTAGGTAGTATCTTTTGCAAACCCAGGCTTCTCCTCAAGCATGTCCAAATCGGCTTTCAGGTTTTCAATAGTTTGTGCCTGGCTACCCAAAATGGTAATCAGAGTAAAGCAAAAAATAAAGACTACAACTAACCAACTTTTACCTGCCGAATATTCCAAATGCCCTTGCATAAACTAATGATAATTTTTGATCGACTTTATGGTTGTCAATCGATTTCAATTTGGGAGTAATATAAATTTGAATATTGAGTAAAAAAATTAACTTTAGATTATAAAACTTCTATTTTATGTTCAATAACACGCAAAATATCTATTCCCAAAAGGAGATTGCAATGATTTTAATTCTTGCAGCTATAGTTCATAGAGCTTCAGGCCCGGAAGATGACGACGATAGTTCGGATGAGGAATCAGCTGAAGCATCATCATCTGAAAGCGATGATCAGGGAGATGATGATTCTGATAATAAATTCGTAGATCCGGCAAGAACGGGATTTGTGGATCCTGCTCGTACCTAAAAATTAAAAAGTACCAGTAATCTAAATTCCAACTCCAGCACGGGTTGGAATCTTTTTTGCCGGTCTCAATCGAAAATCCTGCTTGTCAGCAAGGAAGGGCCTCTCGCTTGAAGCGGCCTGAAATCCTCCCGGCTTCTATCCGTGGGCTATAAATCCGGATACTCAAAATAGCATTACACTCTTGTCAGTTAAATTTAGGCATGAATTGGGGAGTTGTGCTTCAACTGTTTTCAAGGCTTCTTTTTTTACGCTTTAATGGGATGGATTATTCGGCAACGTGATGATAAACTCGGTCCCCTTACCCTCCTCAGATTGCACCTTTATTTCTCCTCCATGTGCTCTGACGATGTCATAACTGAGACTTAAGCCCAGCCCCGTTCCTTTTCCGGTTGGCTTGGTAGTAAAGAATGGCTGGAAGATCTTGGACTTGATAATTTCCGGTATTCCTCCTCCGTTGTCAGAAATAGTGATTTGGGCAGAGGATCCCAGATTTTTTGTAGTCACCTCAACCAAAGGCTTATAGTCTTCTGAAGTTTTTTTCTTTTCAGTCACTGCATAAAAAGCATTGTTGATCAGATTGAGAAATACCCGACCCAGGTCCTGACCCATGACCGGTACTTTAGGAAGGTCGGGCGCAAAATTGGTTTTAAAGTCAGCATTGAAGCTCTTGTCCTTAGCCCTGAGACCATGATACGATAAGCGCAAATATTCGTCTGCCAATACATTTATGTCTGTGGGTTCTTTTTGGCCGGAACTGCTCCGGCTATGCTGGAGCATCCCCTTCACGATCGAATCAGCCCGCTTCCCGTGCAAGGTAATTTTCTCCAGGTTTTGTCGGATGTCTTCGAGGATTTCACTTTCCAGTTGGTCATCCCGTTCCTCTTTGCTTTTGCTTCGTTCTTCCTGAATCTCCTGGATCAGTTCATTACTTACCTCAGAGAAGTTGTTGACAAAGTTGAGTGGATTCTGAATCTCATGCGCAATACCGGCCGTGAGCTCTCCAAGCGAAGCCATTTTCTCAGACTGGATCAGCTGGGTTTGGGTTGTCTTAAGTTCATCTATAGTCTTGTTCAATTGGGCCGTTCGGTGAGTGACCTTATCTTCCAGGATTTTATTCTCTTTTTTGAGCATTTCAGATCTCACCTGAACAATAATGTAAACGGAGGTACCGAGGATTACTGTAAATAAGAGGTAAGCCCACCAAGTCTGCCACCAAGGCGGCAAGATGACAAATTCTAAAGTGGCCGGCTCACTCCAAACTCCATTGAAACCTTGGGTTGCGACTTTGAACTTGTAGTTTCCGGGAGGAATATTATAATAGTTTTTTGAAACAGAACTGATTGTCTTCTCAGACCATTCTTCTTCCATACCTTCCAACAGGTACCGGAACACTATTTTGTCCCTTCCCAAAATATCCAGATTGGCAAAAGACACATTAAATGAATTTTGATTGTAAGGGAGTCTGAGGCCAATTGGCATGTTAAAATCAGTGGTCAGACTATCCCAGGTTATTTTGTTTTGAGCTAAATAACTGAAGTCCTTTGGAAAATTATCTTTGGTGTAAAACAGGTTTTTCTCCCGGTTCCAAAGCGTATCATCTTCAGTCAGGAATCCATTCAGATACCTCATATCCGCAAAATTGGGATTTTGATCCATGATATTGAATCGGATAATATGAGCCTTTGGTGCTATTGAATCTATGATCGGATCCTGAAGGTTGACCGTCATGACCGGTGCAGATCCCCACCAGGCAGTGCCATTTCGCGTAGTAGTTGAGGTGGACTGATTGTAGTCATTGTAAGGGAAACCTTCCTTTTTTCCAAAATTGGTAAACCTCCAAAGCTTCGTAGAATCTGTGGTTTCGGGACGGTTAACAACGATGATTCCATTTTCAGAACCAACGTGGATTCTTCCATTTACTTCATTCAAATCGTATAAAGTTTCAGGAAGCAATCCTTCTTTGGCTGATAAATGAGTAATGGTGCTCATAGTCGGGTCGATTATTGAAACTCCCTTGTCGGTTCCTACGAGGATTTCATTCCTGCTAGTTTTTAGAATCATTGCCAGAAAATCACTCATCAGCCCATTGTTTTTGCCCAAATAGCTGATGGTGTTTTTTTCAGGATCAATGATGTTCACTCCGTTATCGGTTCCTACCCAGAATTTTCCCTCAAAATCTTTCAGCAAAACATAAACAAGATTTGAAGCCAGACCTGAAAACTGATCCAAATGGCTAAGGGTGTTAGTTGAAAAGTTGAATTTGAAAATACCATTGTCTGTTCCTATCCAAATATTTCCTAGTTTATCTTTCAAACTTCCTCGGAATCCGCGTGAAGTAGAGCTGTTGGATTTGTAGGAAGTGAGAGTTTTATTTGGAAGGTTGATCACTGAAAAACCACCAACGCCTGCTGATAACAACGTTTCGTTATCCAATTTCGAAACCTGGCGAAGATTATTCGTGCCGATTTCCGGTGATATCTTCGATAAGTAAAGACGCCCTTTGGCAGGGTCATAGATGTGTAATCCCTGGTAAGTGGATAGCCAGATTCGGTTTGCCTCATCCTCCATTATTCCCCAGACATCGTTGCTTGCCAGACCATTTGAGACATTGAAATGCTCAGAAAGCATTCCTTTTGGATCTGCGATCAGTATGCCATCCGTTAGGGTACCTATCCACATATTCCCTTTTGAATCTGACATCACGGATGATGGCAGTCCATAAGCCGGGGTTCTGAATTTCTTCCCGGTTGGAATTTTTTTGATCTGAGCATTGGAAGGATTGTAAATGGTAACCGTATCATTATCCACAATCCAGAGTCTTCCCAGGTGATCAGACATGGTAGCTCTTGAGGTTCCATGAAATCCCTGTTCCACTCCCAGACTTACCAGTTTCTTTTCCGATAAGGATATCGCAAAACTTCCGGATGAAATAGTGGAAATCCAAACATCCCCTTTGGAATCCTCGGTAAATCCGTAGGGAATGGTGACTTCATATCCGGCTTCTTTTCCAATCAGGATTAATGATTTTCTTTCAGCATTCAGGACTGCAATGTGAGAATTAAATCCAATCCAGATATTTTGCTTTGAATCTTCGAATACACCGTAGGTGGCTATTCCGTTAATTTCCTCAATTGGAATGATGAATTTAGAGAGGGTAGAGGAATCCGGATTGAAGAAATATACCCCATCATTTGCCCCTGAACCCCAAATTATTCCGTCTCGATCTTCCTGAATTCTAAAAAAACCAATTCCTGTTTCGAATTTTTCGATGATCCCACTTTGGATGTTTAATCTGTAGAATCCAGAAATTGCTGCCGAAATCAAAAGATTTCCATTCTGATCAATTTCCAAATCCCAAAGGCCCTCAATTGCCCCGGTAGGATCTTTCTCCATAAAAGTGTAACTCTCAAAAGTATCGCCGGTATACTTCGAAAGTCCTCTTTCTGTTGAGATCCAGATAGCACCGGTTCGATCGGTTACCATAGACCAGATCCGGTTGCCTATCAAACCTTCAGCTTGACCTAATTTTAAGATGCCCGATGTAGTGCCCTCAAGCTTGGAAGGAGGAATTAATCGGGTGATGGAAGGTTTAGGAAGTAAAAAACGGGTGACTTTAACTTTTTTCCCCGTGATCGTATCCAGGTTTATTTTGACTTCCTGTACTCCATCCCACTTCAGGGGAGTCTCAGAAATAGAATTTTTAAGTGGTTTGAATTCATTAACAGAGAAAGTCTGGAAGGGTAGTTTGTCAATATCAAACGGAATCGTTTTGCCTTTGGGAATACTATCTGAGGGAATTACTTTCCAGGTAATGGACTTTGACTCCGGAAGCTGAAAGGGTTGTGTAACCGGAACCAGAAAACCGGAGGCATTTTCCGGAAAAGGAACCTCCGTATTCTGGCGGCAGGAAGAGATGATCAATATCAGGAAACCCAGCAGGATCGCTTGTTTAAGAAGTTGGGGATTAAATTGATTCATAACTTAAGTTGGGGTGATTCTTTCAAATACTCAATACTAAACAATGCTTTCATTTGCACGGGATTATACCCTCAACTTCGCTAAGACTATATTGGTAATATGATAGTAAATTCTGTTCCTTCATTTTCCTTCGTCTCCACTTTCAACTCTCCTCCATGCGATTTTACTACATCATAGCTCAGCGATAAGCCCAGGCCTGTTCCCTGGCCTGAAGGTTTTGTGGTGAAGAAGGGTTGAAAGATTTTATCAACGATCTTTTGCGGAATGCCGGCAGCGTTGTCTTTGACAGAGATTCTTACCTCTAAATTCCCTGAAGGGGACTTAACGACTGAGGTAGTAACC
>VFKK01000048.1 GCA_009885605.1 Cyclobacteriaceae bacterium
ATAAAGAAATACGTTGTTTTTTTCCTCCTGAGCTTTCAGGAATTCAGGTTCTATATTTTTGGTTAGAAGCTCGATTTTTTCAGAATAAGTTTTTGCATCCGACAGCAATACAGACAGACAATTACGCACTGATTTCATCATGTCCTCGTGGCTGGAGTAGTTATATTGCCTAAAAAACTGGATGAGTTCCTCCGAATCCTGGTGTAAACTTTTGAAATCTTTGCCTGTGTGGAAATTGATAACCACCTTGAAAAACACGTTCCAACACGCGTATTCCATGTTTCCAAAGGCAATTCCATTTTGGTAGCCTTCATCCGCCACTGATATTGAATTGTTGGAATTTTCGAGAAAATGGGCGACAAAAGCAACATGGATAAATTTCACCGTAGCCGCAAATTTTTTAAGGTCCTCACTTTCGACGAGTTTTCTGCATTCCTGAACGATCTTGTATCCATCAGCTGGATTCTTCATGGCCGAAGCCCTAATGATTCCATAGCTGGCGATCCCAACCAGGGATTCAGGTCCCAAGCCATTTTTCAAAGTTAGCTTCAGCATCAGGAAGATCAACAGAGGATAGGTCTCTATATTCGCAAAATAATAGGAAGGAAGTCCGGCTGAGATTAACTTGAACAGAGCCTTAATTTCGGGGTCATTGGCCCGGGGAAGCAAGCTCAAACCTGCTATTTTGCGAGTAGGAAGCTTGAATTGCATTTTGATTGCTTCCCAAATAATCTGACCAATTGAGGCCTTGTCCGGAATTTTTATACCTACTTCAGCGAGCGCTTTTTGAGTGATTTGGATGGCGCTATTTGGCTGATTGGCATAGGAGAGCGATCGCACAATGACCTCATATACCAAGATTCGATCGGTTTTATCCTTGGCAGAGTCAAAAGCCAATTGCTCAAATTTGACCCTTTTTTCATCGCTTTTTGTCAAAAACGAATACTCAAGAAGGTTGAGTAAAATAGTAAACCGCTCGTCTTTTGACAGTTGTTTTTCCAAAAGGTCAAAGCCTTTGGTCGTTAAGTTGAGTGCAGTATCGAAAGCAGCTGAAACGGCCGATTTATTACCAGCTTGCAAAAGTACCCTGGCAGCTTTTTCTACAGAGTCTGATTTTTTTAAATAAGAATACCCAAGATTAAAGTGAGTTCCGATTTCAATTGATTTTTCTTCGAGTTCTTTCTCAGAGAGCCTGCCGAGGAAAATTTTTCCTACTTCGAAATGGCGTTTTTCCTTTTCTTCTTTGCTCAAAAGAGAATAAACTGCCTGTTGGATTCTGGCATGGGCAAAGCGGAATTTGATGTCTTTTCCCTGCTCGGAATAGTACTCCGGGATAAATCTGTAATCATTCACAACAGGGACGAGCGAACCCTCCTGGATCAAAGGCCAAAGAAGGCGATGGATATGCGCCGGATCCTGTTCTGAGATCATTTCCAGTTGGTGAATGGAAAACTCAAGCCCAAATACCGACGCGATTTTGACCATAGTCAAGGCTTCAGTTTCCAGGGTTCTTATTTTTTCCAATAAAATATCGACTACCTCATCGCTTAGGTTGAGAGAATAGATTGTATGAAGATTCCAGGTCCAGCGATTGTCGGGATAATCGAAAATCAGAAGTTTTTGCCTGTAAAGGAGTTCAAGTAGCTTCGTTATTGCAAATGGATTGCCTTTCGTCTTGGAATGCACCAGAATCGAAAGTTCGCTTACTTCCTTCTCTGAAACTTTCAAAGTGTCACAGAGCAGATTTGTTACATCTTCAAGTTCTAAAAGTTGAAGGTTTAGTTGAAAAGAATGGACATTGGTTTCCTGAATTTCACCTTCCTGCATCCTATCCAGCGTAGACATCAGCGTATTACTGAAGTTACCGGTTTGCTCTCTGAAAGCGACGATGATCAAGATATGTTTTAGGCTGTAATTGCTCAAAAGGGACTTCAAAAGCTCAACAGATGCCTCATTAGCCCATTGGTAATCATCCAGAAAAAGCACCACGGGTGACTCTTGACTGGCTATACTTTGCAGGAAAGCATTGATAGCAAACTGAAGTCGTTGTTGGTTTTCGAAGCCTTTGAGCGGAATAAGCTCAGGTTGGTCTGTGAGGATGTATTCAAGTTTGGGAGCAAGGTCAAAAAGGATTCTGCCAAGTCCTTTGGTTTCTCTTTTTAGCCGCTCGCCCCAGGTTTTCTGAGTTTCGGCAGAAGCAATAAGTAGCCATTCCGAAAATTGGCGAAATGCCTTTTCGAAGGCTAAATAGGGAGTCTGACGATCCATCACATCAAATGAACCGCTCAGGAAAAAACCGGTATTTCCACTGATTTTTCGATAGAGTTCGTGGCAAAGGATGCTTTTACCGACCCCGCTTTGACCTGATAGTGTAAGCAGGACTTTTTCTCCCTGCAGGGCATGGTAATAAGCCTTTTCCAGTGTTTGGACTTCAGTTTCTCTTCCGTAGAGTTTCTGCGAAATTCTTAATCGGGAAGATATGTCCTGAAGGCCTGTTTTAAAGTGCTTAATAGGAGTTTTGGACTTTTCAAGATCCAGCAATAGATTGAGGTCCGAGAGCAGTCCGGCGATGGATTGATAGCGGTCTTCAGCATTTTTTGCCAACAGCTTCAGAATAATTTGATCTAAAGGCTTGTTTATCGATTTTTTGAAATTTGAAGGTGGTAGCGGTGAAATGGCTAAATGACAATGAATCAATCTCAGCAAATCGTCCTCGATGAAAGGAGGTCTGCCGCAAAGCATTTCATAAAAAGTAATTCCAAGTCCGTAATAATCACTCCGGTAATCGATTTTTCGGTTCATCCGACCAGTCTGTTCCGGAGAAATGTACTCCATAGTGCCGATCAGCTGAGGGTTTTGCTCAAAATGTAATTCGAGATTTTCGATAGAAGAACCAAACTCGTAATCTATCAGGGTGGTTTTTTGCTCACTCAAGTCACAGACGAAATTTCGCGGATTGACATCATTGTGTAAGATGTTTTTTTGATGGAGATTCTGAAGTTCCTTTGCGAGAAGAATTCCCAGTGGGAGAAATTCCTGCACCTCCATACCTTCTTTAGGGATTAATTCCTTTAAGCTTTTTCCCTGAATAAACTTTCTCATCATCACAAGCTTGCCCTGGTGAAGGACTACACCTGAGTTCATTTCAGGGTGGAAAGATTTACCAGTGATGCTGGTTTCGTTGAATAATCTACCCTGATCTCCTGTCAAATCTTCTTTAATTAATACCACTTCCCCTCCTGAAGTCTGACCTTTGGAGAGCCGGCTACGCGAACTTTCATAAATCTGGTCAAGGGAAACGATTTGAGGGGATTCGATAATCATTAGGGATTATTTGAAATGGGGATAAACGTTTTTTTCGAAAAATCCCTCGAGGAATTTTCTATCAAGACCAAGTTCCAAATTTTTCAAGACTTCGTCGTAGTCTGATTTTACCGGAATGATAAATTCCTGATCAGAGGCATTTATTTCAGGAATCCAGGAGGTGTGAAGTGTGAAAGCAAATCCGATCTTCGGATGGGTCAACTTGCAAATAGGGCCTTGAGAGATGTTTTTCGCATCAAATATCCAGAATTCAGAACTATAGGCTGTCGGATTTATCACCGAATTACCGACTTGCACAGGACTGACCAGATATCCATCAAGATCAGGTAATACGTTTGGAGTTGGTGTCTTTTTAGGGATGAAATGAACTCCTCTTGGGAAAACATTTCGGTCAAACTGGAAGTATTCTTCCGGCTTCATCGTCTCCACATTCAGCCGGGTCATTCCGAAGGGAAGTTCTTTTTCTGTTAGTTTTTTGATCAAATCCAGACTGATTTTTCTGTGCTTGTAGTCTTTGTACAAGTTGTAAACAAATTCAGTGAGGAGATTTTTCACAGTTCCGTCGGTCAAATACCAAAGTTGCTTGATTTCACTGACCGGCTCTTCTGCTGATAAAATCCCTCGGTATCCGTAGAGCGAAATTGCCCAGGTATTTGGCCCCAGATTTTCTTCGTCATACTTTCCTGCATCCTCATAGACACTGGATTTATCTTCCAATAACTTGAGATTTTCTGCATCAAATTTCCATTTGCCGATCCGGCTGATATCCATACTTCCTACCGCAAAAAGGCTGTAATAATCAGGATCCACAGGCTTTCCGTCCAAGGCTCTTTTATCATAAGTCCGAACCCATTCTGCGATACAGGTTGCAGCGTTGTGGATTCCCACCAAAGTGATCACTCCATCCGGATTGGCGTAATTGCAGCTGTAGTGGATGGTTTCAAATGGGATAGGCTTATCCAGTCGATAAGCAGTTGCTGCGCCACTGCCAGCTTTGAGTTCCCTCCGCTTGATAATATAAGTAGTCGTGAATGGCTCCATCCGAACAGTGGCCAGCCTTCTGATCAGTCTCTCAATCACTTTGCTTTCAGGAAATGGATTGTCAAAAAGCATATCCATCGAAAACTTAAAAGAGCAATCCGTCAGAATTATGTAATCCTTTGTGAGCCCCATTTGATGCATGCATTCGTAGATCGCAACCTTGCTGCCGTGCTGATCGCTCAAGGTCCAGTTTGTCAAAGGGCCTTCTCCTTTCCAAAGCAAAAGAGTCATGAATACGTCTCCCTTCGGCTCATCGGGATCGTGTTTTTTACCATCCACATGGTCATTGAGATTATGGAAAAAATGATTCACTTTGGTTTTGACGTGGTCCGTGTCGGGGTGGTCTGAAAGCTCATTTGCCAGGGCTTCCAGCTTGGATTTGAAAAGGCGTCTGTTATGCTTGAGATGATGGATGGATTGCTCCAGGTGGGTATAAGATTGCTTATTCTTTGAGTAGTTGACGGTGAAAAGCTCTTGAGTAATTGGATCAAAAGCAGGGTGAGCTGAAGTTTGAATCAATCCAAAAGGCCAGGGGACCATCGGTGGCTGGGCTGTCATCCACTCGCTCGCCCGCCCTACAGGTGTGACCAATTCCAGACTTTTTGGATCCAGAATATAGGGCCTGCCCACGTCGTAAGTTGCGAGCAAGCTTCCAAGCTTTTGGTTTTTGAATTTGACAGGTTGAGTTGCTGTATTAAGTTGATTTCTACCTCCAAAAACCATACTCATGCGGGTGATTCCCATGTTGTGAAATCCCATCAGTGAATGGTTTTCCGTGCCGGCTTTGGTGGCCTCATCTGCGTAGTAGCAGGGAGTTTTCATCAATTTGGTTTTCACCCTTGGGCCTGATGAATTATTAAAGTCGAGCTGGATAAGAAATCCATCGCCGTTCATGATAGGAGTGCCAAATTCAGGATTGTTCGTTCCGTCTGATTTTTTCTCCGGAAAGGGAAGCCCGCCGGAGTTGACAGAACCGACAGGAAAAGAAACATGAAATGCTCCGTGAATATCTTCGGGCAAAATGCCCTCCAAAACAACAAGGGTTCCTTCAAATTCCTCCCGTGAAGTTTTGAGCAATGGCTCCCTGGATTCCAGGCCGGAATTCTTTTGGTTTCGTTTTCTCTTAAAAAAATTTAATATCATTTTTATAAATTTTGAAAGTCCCATTTGACAATAGAATGATTAAGTGGAATCCACAGCCTTATAATGAATATTAGCTAAAAAATGCCGAATAATTTATCTCGTAATGGAAAAATGAGTAGATAATTTTCCTCTCGGGTTTTTAGTCAATCTTGTTGGAATAATGCAAAAAAATTCAATTCTGGTTTGAAGTATAAATTTTTGAAACTGCCTGTATTTTTCTGGTAGACCAAATTACAGGCAGGTATTAATAATGAAATAGCGTATTTAATCTTTCAGTCTGGCGTTAACCAACTCTTTCAACTTTTCAGGATCTCCAATAAATGGGGTCAAATCAACAAGCGCTACTTTTCTGAAATCAATCGGATGACTCTCACTTTGCAAAGCGATATATCCGGATTTCAGAAGCATCCCGTCAATCTTCACTGCCGGATCTACCGGGTTCACATTACCTCCTCCGATCTGAGGTTTATAGTAGCTCATGACCGTGTCCGTTCCGACCAAATGGTGGATTTCTGTATCACCCATCACGATGAAATTGGCGGTAACCCATTGCTCACCGTGGTAAGTTTTGGAGTTTGAATTGATACAATGAGGGGTGAAAAGGGTGTCTGCCAAGACTACGTTTGTGCCTGGAGTACAAAGATTACAAGTAGTGCGGGGGTCAGTTCCGTTGCCTCCCAGAAACTGAGCCTCCACAGAAATCGGAAAATCCTGGTCTTTGAGGATAGTTTTTGGATCCTGGCAATGAAGCATTGCTCCGCTATTTCTCAATGCCCATCCTTCGCCGCCGTTTGCCTGGTCCCCCACAAATCGATACTGAACCTGCAGCAAGTAATATCCATAAGGTTGATTGTAATAGATGTGTCCGTATTGCCGGTTAAACTTGTCATATCCATCATACCGGACTTTCATCATTCCATCTTCTACTCGAAATGTATTGGCAAAATTATCCCCTAGTTCGTGGGTTCTGATTTTAATCGTCCAGTCTTTGAGGTCTTTTCCATTGAAAAGTTCTTTCCACTCAGCCGATTCTGATTGATAAATTTTTTGGCAGGAAAGTGTCAGCAGGCAAAATGCCAGCAAAACCAATGGAAAAGCATTCTTCATATCGGGTCAGGTTTAGTTTTAATTCTAAGGGTGACCAACACCGGAAAGTGATCAGAATGGGGGAGTTCCAGAACTCGGTATTCCACTAATTCAAGCTGTTCAGAATTATAAAACACATAATCAATCCTTTTTCCTGCCGCTCCTCCATAGGTTGCCGTAGTGTCACCTGCAACCATTCCGGCATCTTTCCATTTGGAGGGAATCAGTTGATATTCCTCTGATTGGGGATCAAAATTCATGTCTCCGGCAAAGAATGCAGGCAATGCAAGTGTGTCTGCATAGGAAATCAACTCTTTGAGCTGAGCCAGCCTGTTTATGGAGGTATCATTAGAAAAGTGTGTACTTGCAAAATAAAACTCCTTGAGTGATCGTAATTCGCCTTTTACCCAAGCTGCTACTCTCGGTTCTCCGCCAGCAGGAGTGGGTAAATTTTGAGTTTTATAGCCTGATCCTTTTTTTACCAAAAGCCCAACACCGTAACCACCTTCATCATAATCCATCGCCTTGCCAAAGTAACCGCGATATCCGGTAAGCTTGATGAGTTCATTAATCAAATTTACTTTTCCCCCATAAAGAGTATCCGTTCTTATGGTCATACTGTCTATTTCCTGAAGGGCAATTACTTCCGGCTGGATCTGAACTATCAAATTTGTAATTTCTTCTAAATTGGGTTTTCCCGGTTGGTTTGGGTTTTCACCGTGGTAAATATTATAGGTCAGGATTTTGATCAGATTTGGATCTTTTTGAGCAAAGACACTGTGGGAGACCAAAACCATCACTATTAAAAAACTGATGAAGTTAATTTTCATTATTGTAGTATTAATTCAAGACCTCTTTTTACTATCTCGGTAATTTTTAAGTCATCTCGCAAAGCAAGTTCGTAGTTTTCGGGGTCAGTTTGGTTCCCATTCAGCACAATTTTCCCCAAAAAACTGAATCTTATTTTATCTCTCCACCCATAATTGCTGGTCAGAATTATCCTTTTTAGGCTTGACGGTTAAAATATGGCGAAAAGAAGGTCTGCGGGTTAATTTTTGCTTTGATTGATACATGTGGCAAATTGAAAATTTACTGAATTTCAATTTGGTGAATTTTGGTTTTGATTCAAAATGAGATATAAATGCTAAATTAAGTCTGGCAAGATGTTGAGAATATGGCTTTGAATTACATGTTTTAGGGTGAATTCAGAATTATTATTCTTTCCGGGCAAACTTATAGGAGCTTTGGGCAACTGATCTTTTTTGACTTAAACTTATTTGACAATAAATGAAGAAAATAATAATCGGACTCCTCGTTTTGATGGTCCTTGGTTTTGGAGCAGTCTTTTACATGGAAAAATGGCTTTCTGCCAATCTTCCTTCCATCGTGAACCAGAACGAGAACCGAAACTATGATATCTTATTTGAGGATGTTGACATCAGGATTTTCAGAGGGTCGATTGACTTTCAAAACATCATGATTGTACCACTTAATGATTCACTTCCGACCCATGTCAATGGCTCAGTAAGGAAAATCAGAATGAGCGGAGTCAAAATCATGGAATTGGTCTTTGACAAAAAAGTGAATATCACAGAATTAAGGATGGAGGAACCTTCCTTCAGACTGATACGAAATGATTCAACAGGGAGACCTGCAGAGACGTCCAAGGCTTTTCAGGATTTGTTCAGGGATATTGTTTCCAGAGGAGTAATTGAAAATTTCGTATTAGAAGATGGTACAGCTGAGCTTTACATTCAGAAGGATACACTGGTTCGATTTGGGCAGTTTACAGATTTGAATATTCTGGCTGAAGGCCTCAAGACAGACTCAGTGACAGTGATGAACACTGTTCCATTTCAAGTTGACAATATTCATACAAGCCTCAAAAATCTTCAGATCCAGGTATCCGAAAACCAGCTTTTTAAAATGGGAGAGTTGGATTTTAATTACAAAGACAGGGAATTTGCCTTTCGGGACATGTCCTTAAAATTCAAAGAACCCTGGACTGAGGAGGTGAAAAAGATGGATGTTCAACTGGATATGATCGAATTTGATCTGAAGGAATTAAAAATCATCTCCATCAATACGAACAGTGATCCGTTTGGTCTTTGGACTGTCATAGCTGATAAAATCGTACTGGATAGTCTTGTTTTTCATGACGGCAGAGATAAGAATATTCCGCGTCCGCCGGATGTTGTCAAGGAGAGGATCGAGGAATTAATTGAATCGATTCCATTCCCTGTCGAACTCGATACGCTCCAAATCATCAATTCAGAAATTTCGTATTCAGAAATTCCCCGAGGAAAATCTGAACCGGGAACAATTTTTTTCAAAGAATTAAACGCAATGATTCTTAATGTTTATTCGATCGACTCGGCTCAGAGAGACGGCGAATTGGTAATAGAAGCAGACACAAAACTCAATGGGGTGGGAGCTATGAAAGTCACCCTCAAAGTTCCTTACAATTCAGGTACTTTTAATCTCCTAGCTACTTTGGGTCCAATGGATATGGCTAAGCTTAATCCAACTTTGGAATTTATGGCTTCGGTTAAAATCGGAAGTGGCAAACTTCGGGGAATGGTTTTGGAAATGGAGGCTGATGCGTACAAATCCAGAAACAGGTTCACCATAGACTATCAGGATTTGGAAATCGATCTATCCAAAATGTCGGATGATGGCGTTGAAAAGAAGAATGCCGTATTGTCAAAAATTGCAAGTCTTGCGATCAACAGAGATAATTTGCCCGGCACTAAAAATTACCGCATCCCTGCTTATACTACGATCAGAAACAGATATCGATCCCCGTTCAACTTAATTTGGCTTTCGGCAAAAGATGGTTTTTTTGAAGTACTTCCATCAGGAATTGGAAGAAAAATAATGGATGCGAAGGAAAACAAAGACAAGAAATCTAAAAACGATTGATTTTTTTCAGGCTTCATTTTGGAATGATTAAAGAGTCGTCCAGAGACGACAGCACGTTTTTTCGAACTTCAAATCTTATTCTATTTGGCGACTGGTAAGAAAGTGTACATACATTTAATCGAAAATAGTACTAAGAAAAAAGACCGATTAATCGGCCTTTTTTTGATTTCAGAATAATTTACCAAGCTTAGAAAAACCTTCCCTGAATGATTCCATTGAGTCGGAAAGAATATCTTTGACCTCATCCCATTTGTCTTCCCCTTCATCTTCGTAAGAACTGATTTTTTGTTTTAGTTCCTCACCTTTAGCTTTCAGCGCTTTGATTTTTTCATCAAATTCTCCCTTAAGTTCGCTTGACATTTGATCTCTTTTACTCTCCAATTCAGAGATCTTGGCATATGCCTCATCAATGGCATTTTTTGCCTTGTTTTTAATTTCAGCCTTGTTCATAATAAAAATGGATTTTGATTTACTCTAAGTTAATCACAAACGAGTAAAAGAAGGGAAGCAGGGACGGTCTTTTTAAATAAAGAATTCAACCAATCGTTAAAACACCGGAAAACCTCCTAATTAATTATTTTTCAAGGGATTGAACTTCAATTATTTGCTTAAATTCTCCAGTTTGATCAATTCGAAAAAAAATATTTCATAGGAAGGTCAAGTATGCATAGAATATTCTGAAAAAATCATATTTTCATCATGCCATTCATTAACCATATAAAACTTATGAAAAAAATTCATTCACTTTTATCCCTTGCGGCTATGATGGGCATGGCGGTTTCCTGTACGGATGTGATGGAGGACAATGTCGCAATTGAGGATTCTACAGAGCAAGTTATGGGTGACAATTTTGTCGCCGGCGAACTGCTGATCAAATTCAAAACTGGTGGAGAAAAAGGTGCAAGATTATCTGCGGATATTCTGGCAATGATCAATGCCCAGGTGGTAGAGGAGATTAAGACTGAAGCTATGGTGGTTGTAAATGCCCGCAAGGGAGGCGATTCCGGAGAGCTTGTTTTGGTGAAATCAGGCATGGGTACAGAGGCAGCTATCGAGAGACTGAGAGGAATGCCTGAAGTGGAATATGCCGAGCC
>VFKK01000321.1 GCA_009885605.1 Cyclobacteriaceae bacterium
AAATCAATCAACAAGGGCTTATTTGCTTTTTTGGCTGCCGCCAAAGCCTGTTCGTAGTCGAAGTAACCGGGAATTCCATGTGGGATTTTCAAGATTTCTCCATACTTCAAAATCTCATCTGAATCAGAAGTCGGTGCCGGAGCCGACCCACCTCCAATGATAAACTGATGCGTAGTCAATGGGGGAAGATATCCGCTAAGGTATTTGAGCGGAGCACCCCAAAGTCCAGGGATCATATAAACGACAAACATGAATGTCGTCAATGCCAAAAGCAATCTTGGAACTCCGATATGATCTATTTTGGAATCGTGAGGCAACCTGATTTTTCCCAGGAGGTATAAACCCAAAGCTGAGAAAATCACGATCCAGATTACGAGGAAGATGTCTCGATCCAAAATTCCCCAATGATAAACCAAGTCAGCAATGGAAAGGAACTTGAATGCCAAAGCCAATTCCAGAAAGCCTAAAACGACTTTCACAGAATTCAGCCAGCCTCCTGATTTCGGAAGGCGCTGCATCCACTCCGGGAAAATAGCGAAGAGCGTAAACGGAATCGCAAAAGCCATTGAAAACGCGAACATTCCCAAAACTGGCTTGATCAATTCTCCTCCGGCTGAGGAAATTAAGATCGATCCTACGATCGGACCTGTGCAGGAGAATGAAACCAAAACCAGCGTGAAGGCCATGAAGAAAATTCCTCCTAAGCCTCCCTTTTCTGCTCTTGCATCAATCTTATTTACAAAGCTAGAAGGCAGAGTCAATTCAAACATGCCCAAGAAGGCAAGAGCGAAGAAGATAAATATTCCAAAAAAGAACACGTTCGGAAGCCAGTGAGTTGCAAGCCAGTTTGCAAACTCAGGGCCTTGAATCGCCGCAACGGCTGTTCCGGCAATCGTATAAATTGCGATTATGGACAACCCGTAGATAAATGCCTGACGGATTCCATGACCCCTTGATTTGGAACGGCCGGTAAAGAAACTCACCGTCATTGGGATCATTGGGAATACGCAAGGCGTGAGTAATGCTGCTAAACCAGCCAAAAACGCCAGGACCATAAATCCCCAGAGCGATTCTCCTGCGCCTGCTGGTACAATCTCGATTTCTGTAGTTTCAGATTTTGCGCTTTCCGCAGGAATCGGTGCTTCCTCAACTATTGAAAATAAGCTGTCTCCGGCTGGTAGATCAATTAAATCTGGAGTATCGGTTTCGGATTTTACAGTTGCGGGATTTGCCACAAAGCTGATTTCAATGTCTTCTTCGTAGTTGATGCATTTCCCTGTAAGGTCAGTACACATCTGATATTCTAAGGTAGCTTTGATCGTTCCTTCAGTAGAATTGATTTTCAAAGGCTGCTCAAATCTCCCTTTTCCCATGAAATAGGTGATATCTCCTTCCCAGATTTCATCAAACTTTTTCTTTGCATTGATTCCTTTCAGAGTACCCGCCGAACTGTAGGAATCGGAAAGCTCCAGATTTAGAATAGTCAGATTTGGTCCCAAATCCGGATCAAAATCATTTGAATAAATATACCAACTGATAGGAATTTCAGCTTCCATTACCAGCATTGCCTGATCACCGATTTGAAGGGTTTTCGGTTCAATCGAAATAGTCCACTTGGGAGGCTTCACGATCTGAGCTTGCGCAAAAAAAGAAATCAGAAGGAAAACCGGAAGCAAAAGCATTCCGATTTTAGCCGGTTGGAAGATCATGAAAGGAGTAAGTTTATTCTAACTATCAAGGATTTAGATTTAATTTCGATTTCCCAACTGTGGTCGGAGTTGGGAAATGAGAGGGATCACTGCTGGCTCAGCTTTTTGAAATGTCGGAAGAAAGCCGCGATTGTCTCAATTCCGATGAAGTAATTGTTCAATCCGTAATGTTCGTTTGGCGAATGAAGCGCATCTGTATCCAGCCCGAAGCCGAATAAAATTGGATCTGAACCCAATTCTTTTTGGAACAAAGCTACGATGGGAATAGATCCACCTTCGCGAGTTGGAATTGGACGTTTGCCGAAAGTTTCTTCCATTGCTGCTTCCGCTGCCTGATATCCGATAGAAGAATCTGAAACCACCGCAGGCGCGCCGCCGTGATGAGCTTTTACTTTCACTTTTACAGATTTCGGAGCGATTGATTTGAAATGTGCTTCGAAAAGCTCTGCGATTTCGTGCCAATCCTGATCGGGAACTAGACGCATGGAGATCTTTGCGGAAGCTTTCGAAGGCAAAACCGTTTTGGCACCTTCTCCGATGTATCCTCCCCAGATTCCGTTGACATCCAAAGTTGGACGGATTCCTACCCGCTCGATTGTGGTATATCCTTTTTCCCCGTGCACAGATTCAATATCGAGTTTGCCCTGATATTCATTCAAGTCAAATGGAGCTTCATTCAATCGCTTTCTTTGCTCAACTGTCAGTTCCTGTACTTTTTCGTAGAAACCAGGAATTGTGATATGCTCATTTTCATCTTTCATAGAAGCGATCATTTTGCAAAGCACATTGATTGGATTGGCAACAGCGCCTCCATAAGTCCCTGAATGCAAATCCCGATTTGATCCGACGACTTCCACTTCCATGTAAGACATGCCACGGAGGCCGACCGTGATGGATGGGTCTTTCATGCTGATCATGTGTGTGTCTGAAATCAGAATCACATCCGCAGCAAGCTTTTCTTTATTTTCCAGGACAAATTTTTCCAGGTTATCCGAGCCAACTTCCTCCTCGCCTTCGATCATGAACTTGACATTGCAAGGCAAATCTCCTGAAGCCATCATTGCTTCGAAAGCTTTGACGTGCATGTAGAATTGACCCTTGTCATCAGCCGAGCCGCGGGCGAAAATTGCTCCGTCGGGATGGATGCTTGTTTTCTTGATTACCGGTTCGAAAGGGGGCGAATCCCATAATTCATATGGATCGGCAGGCTGTACATCATAATGTCCGTAGACCAAAACTGTCGGCAATGCCGGATTAATAATCTTTTGACCGAATACGATCGGGAAGCCTGGAGTT
>VFKK01000126.1 GCA_009885605.1 Cyclobacteriaceae bacterium
GAGCGAAATCGGAACCATCACACCATCTCCTGCTTTTGCCCAAATTCTTTCAGAATGATACCCTGACGAATCATATCCCCCAATAACTTCCTGCTGCTTGAGAAGAGTTTTTTCCCGGGTGACCATGTGATAGTCAAAGACACTCGATGGAGAAACCATGGAGTTATAGCCAAATCGCAGGATTTCAGTATCGAATTCCGGATTGGTACTGATCCAGGCGGTGTAGGTTTCATCATCGAATATCAAATGATGCTCTGCCGATTGATCCCATGTTTTGATCAGGATTTGAACCAATCCATTGCTTCGTTCCTGCGTAACCAAAAAGTGGGAAAAGAGATCAAAATCTTCCAGCAAGACCTCCTTTCGATGAGGGATGACATCCTCCCAATTTTCCAAAGAGGGGCTGGAAACAGGTGCTTTGACAAGTTTAAAGTTTTGAGCTTCATGATTGGTCCGAATCCAAAAATGATCCTGGTAATGGTCTGCCGCATATTCCAAATGAGGCTTTCTGCTTTGTAAAATCTGAAACTCACCGCTCGGATTCTTAGCCTCCAGAAACCTCATTTCCGAGGAAATCGTGCTTTCAGAATGAATGAATAAATAAGCTTCCGATTTGGATTTGTGGACATGACACGTAAATTCCTCATCCATTTCCTCAAAAATCAATTTGCTTACTGTCGGATCATTTCCAAATAGATATTTGAAAACCTGGTTTGCGCGAAGCGTGTCAGAATCTTGCTTGGAGAAGAAAAGAGTTTTATTGTCGGCTGCCCAAGAGAAATTTCCGGTCGTTTCGGGAATGCTTTGTGCATAAATCTCACCTGTTTCCAGGTTTTTGAAATGGATCGTGTAAATCCTTCTTCCGACTTCGTCGGATGCAAAAGCCAGGATTTTCTGATCAGGAGTGGTGGATGTTCCTCCGACTTGGTAATAGCTTTTTCCTTCCGCCAGTTGATTTACATCCAGAATGATCTCTTCAGCAGCCTCAAGCGATTCCTTCTTTCTGCAATAGATGGGGTATTCGCCACCTGTTTCATGTCTTGAATACCAAAAATACCCGGATTTAAAATAAGGGACACTTTGATCGTCTTCCTTGATTCTGCCTTTCATTTCTTCGAAAAGCTGATTTTGAAACTCTTCGGTTGACTTTAAGGCTGTTTTCAAATATTCATTTTCTGCATTCAGGTACTCGATTACCTCCGGGTTTTCACGGTCTTTCATCCAATAGAACTGATCATTTCGCTGATGTCCGTGAATTTCTAAAAGTTCTGGTTTCTTTGGAGCAATAGGAGCTTTCATGCTGATTCTAATTGGAGAGTTTTAATGTTAATGAAAAAATCAAGGCCTAAAAAACTGGATTTTCGGACAAGATTCTATGGTAAAGTCTGATTTTTAATCAAAAAGTTCAGTTTTTTGGAAGTCACTTTGGATTACTTTTAAATAATTGGATATTTAATAATTATCAACCATTAACCTCACACTTATGGGAATGCTTAAAGAGTTTAAAGAATTTGCTGTAAAAGGCAATGTGATCGACTTAGCTGTCGGTATTATTATTGGTGTTGCTTTTGGAAAGATAGTAGCATCTTTTGTCAATGACATTGTTATGCCTCCAATCGGACTTTTGATCGGAGGTATGGATTTCAAAGCACTCAATATCGTACTGAAAGATTCAGTTCTTAATGATGCTGGAGAAGTAGCAATAGAAGCAGTTACTTTGAACTACGGGATGTTTATCCAGAATGTGATAGACTTTGCAATCATTGCATTCGTGATATTCCTGGCTATCAAGGGGATAAGTAAAATGAAGAAAAAAGAGGAGGCTCCCGCGGCTCCTGCACCACCTGCTGAACCACCAAAATCAGAAGTTCTTCTGGAAGAAATCAGAGATCTACTCAAGAAGAAATAAAAAATAGCAGCTATATGGCCGCTCTTTTTTATTCATTATGCTTTCCGCGTTGATAGAGTTGCCGGGTGAAATCTCTGGCGATATCATTCAATTCTAGAAGCTGAGAATAAGTAATGACTTTTGACATTTCATTGACAAATTTCTCTTCGTCATCCACCATTTTTCGCTGGAGTTCAAATTTTTTCTCAATCCTCTGCTTAGCATCAGCTTGAGATATTTCGGCTTCCTTGTGTCGGTTTAACCCTGAAATCTGTTTGAGATTTTTCTCTCTGGCTGTAGTGTATTGATTGAAAATTGGCCAAAATTTCTCCGCTTGTTCGGGCTTCAAATCGAGCCTGGAAGTGATAAATGCCACTCTGGCTGCCTGAAGTTTTTCAGGATCATATGTTGGCTCTGGTCTTTGGGCGAAGGTTTTTCCTATTATCAGGAAAAACAGGAACGCTAATAAGCTATATTTTTTCATGTCGTTTAAAACCAAGTTTGTTCTTCTTCTGTCCATATATTCTCAGTGAAAGCTATTTCTTCCTGAATGATCTCATCTAAAATAGCATTTGGATCTTCGCTCATACTAAGTACCTCTTCCGCAGTCCAATATTGACTTTCGATGTAAAGTTCTGATTCTTCTTCAAAGGTAAGGTCTAAAGGTTTTGGTTCAAAAAGCCCAGATTGCCAGAAGCCCAGACCAATTACTAGAGCCGCAGCGGCAGCCCATTTGGTCCAGCCAAGGTTTGACTTTGGTTTGATTCCGGACATGATTTGATCCGGGAGATTTTCGAAGTAACCTTCCGGGGCTTTGAGTTCCTGAATTTTAGGTAATTTATTCATGGTATCCGTTAGACTTGGTGGTGGCTTGATAGTTTACTCAGTGGTGAGAGATAGTTCAATTTTTTTTACTGCATGGTGGTAGCTGGCTTTCAGGGCTCCTACACTTGTTCCGGTGATTTCAGACATTTGATCGTAAGTCAGATCTTCCTGATACTTCAGATGAAATACTAACCTTTGTTTATCAGGAAGCGTGAGAAGTGCTTTCTGGAGTTTAATCTGGATCTGATCACCGTCGAGACTTCCGGCCTGATCTACGTAGGATTCGAGTTTTTCCTGGTAATCGTCGATGGAAAAGAAGAATCTTTTTTTCTTTTTTTCAATAAAACCCAATGCTTCATTTGTGGCGATTCTGTACAGCCAGGTGAATAAACTTGAATGGCCTTGGAATCGATCGATGTGATGATAAGCCTTGATGAAGGTATTTTGGGTGAGGTCATCGGCATCCTCATGGATCAGCACCATTCGTCGAATGACATGATAAACCTTTTTTTGGTAGGTTTGGATCAGTTGCCTGAAACCCATCTCCCTGCTTAGAGGATTTTGGATGAGAGAAAGAATTTCCTGATCACTGGTTTTCATGAGTCTTATTTTAGACCAGGCCCAAGCCAAAAGGTTTATTGGGAAAATAAAAAAAGTATTTGACCTCAGATTAGTTCTTGGAAACTATAATTGAGACCTAATTCACAAAACCAATGAGATGAATTAAATCTCAAGGATGTAATCCAAAATCCCTGCGTTTTTACCTTTTGGACGCGTGACCAGAAGCGGGAGGCTGTCATTGAACTTGATCAATCGCTCAGCTATACTTCCTATAAATAAAGCCGTGGCCGCCGTTTTTCCCTTTGCACCAATGACGATCAAATCTGCTTTGATTTCCAATGCTTTTGACACAATTTCCTCTACGGGATCATCGTCATCATCAAGCGTGTAAACAGGCGTTATTTTGATTCCTTTTGAATCGATTTTTCTGATAAACTTTTTAAAATTTATTTCAGCATGCATTTGCATGATCTCCTTAAATTCTTCGTAAGTCTTTCCCGTAAAATGATAACCCGAAGGAATCGAAAACACATTTTGACAAACGATATCTGCTTTTCCCTGATTCTTTGAAATCAGGATAGCCTCCTCCAAAGCATCTTTCGAATAGTCAGAAAAATCACTTGGAACCAATAATTTTGAAACTTTAGGTTTTGTTCCTTCGGGTACGATTAGCAATGCGCAACTTGCTCTTCTGGCAAGTCTTGAAGAAGCAACACCTGTTCCCGGAAGGTCGATTTTTCTTCCGATCAGAATCAGATCGGCAGATTTTTCCTCTGCCAGCTTCAGGATTTTTTTTGAAAGTGTACCTTCCTTCACAACAAAGTTTAAAGAGATGCCTTTGATTTCGGGGAAATAGTTTTTCACTTCCGACTGCATCGCCTCTATCCGTTCATTGATCATGCTTTCGATCAGATTGGGAAATTCATCAAGCACCTCTTTGGGGACACTCAAGTTCTTGATGACGTTGACGAAGTATATTTTTTTGATAGGATTGACTTTTGCAATAAACGCAGCGTACTGAATCAGCGTTGGGTCGAGCGAGGTTTGATCTAAACAGACGATCAATTTTTTAATCAGGTACATGGTGTGCCGGAGGTTTCTTCTCAAAATTTAGGGCTATTCATTTGATTTTCGTTTCCTTCGGAAAAAAATATAATTCCGAATAAAGAGCTCGAAGCCAACGATTGCTTCTAAGGGATTGATTCTTTGATTGTAAAATGAAACAGGATTTTGATTTTTTAAAATTTACCGCCTTTTGCAACCTGTTTTCGGTTTAGGGGAAAACTTCAAATTCATTGAATTAACCAACCCCATTTGTTTTAAATCGTATATTTGACATGTCCGGGTTGTCGACATGTTCAAACTTCACAATTTATTTTAATTACCGAGTAAAGCCTCCTCCA
>VFKK01000294.1 GCA_009885605.1 Cyclobacteriaceae bacterium
CGCATTTGCTCCCTATCCCTCTAAATCCTAAAGGTGCGGTGGCCGAGCGTAGTCGAGGCCAGATTGACTTTATGTGCAGGTATCCGAATACACATATTATTTAATCTGGTAAATATGAAAAACCCCCTACAGTTTAGTTTTCTTTCCTTAGTAGGGTTAACCCTCCTTACTGGAATAATCTCCTATCTCGATTTAATCTCGACCAGCTTTGCCCCAGTATTCTTTATGGGGATTGCTTTGGGTAAATTTAATTTAGTTGCATTTGAGTTTATGGAATTGAGAAAAGCTCACCAATTCTGGAAAGTAGCAACCTTGATTATCGGAATAGTTTTAGCTACCAGTATAGCCTTTTTCACTTTTCGATAACACACCGCTATCTCTTTGATTTTTTCCAAAAAAATTAATGTCTAAAATTAGCAAAGGGGTACCCCGAGAGTCAGGGAATATTTTTTCAAATAGGTTTGGAGGCCAAATATATTCTTGTTTTATTTCGGACTAATTACTCTGAAATTTATGAAAGCACTTTCACAAGTAGGAAAATATGGTCTAAGAGCAATCCTTTATTTAGTCGCTTATCCATCCGAAAATTCTTACATGAGCATCCGGCAAATTTCTGATGAATTAAATCTTTCATTTCACTTTGTCACCAAGATATTCAGGGAATTGACGGCAAAGGGAATTCTGATTTCTTACAGAGGACCATCCGGCGGAGTGGCTTTGGCCAGACCTGCTGATCAAATCATGCTGATCGATGTGGTCAAAGCATTGGAGGGTGAGGATTATTTTGATAAGTGCCTGATTGGTTTGCCTCATTGCGGAACAGCCAAGCCTTGCCCCGTTCACGAATTCTGGAAAGAAACAAAAGTCAAAATCCAACAGAATTTTACTGAAACCAGTTTGGCCTCATTAAGTGAAAAAATCCGCTCTCAGGAATTCCGTCTTGATGAGTGATTTTTTTTGATTTTAAATAGGATTAAAGACTATTAAATATGAATTAAGCTTTTACCAAACAAACTATGAACCCCGAAACCTCCTTCCTCAATTATCTCATGAAGCCTCGCAATTGGTGGCTTCCGTTTACAGTCATTTTCGTAGTCAGTTTTACTGGATTGATATTTATTGGTTACCAGACTTATCAGGAGGCTCCACCAATTCCGGATTATGTAGATCAATCAGGAAATGTGCTGATCTCGAAATCAGATATTTTGGCAGGCCAGGAAGTGTTTCATCGATATGCACTCATGGAATATGGAAGTATGTTTGGCGACGGTGCATTAAGAGGACCGGATTTCACCGCTCAAACACTGCACGAGATTGCGATGTCAATGCGAACTTTTCACGCTAATACGGCAATAGGAACTATTTCTGACTTGGAAAAATCCGGAATTCAGGAGTTGGTGAAAGGAGAAATCAAGGCCAATACTTATGCCGAAGAGAGCAATACTGCAAAGCTTTCGGCTTCCCAGGTTTTTGCCACAGAAGAAATTGAAAATTTCTATCTGAGCATGTTCACTGATCCGGAGTTCAAGGAAACTTTCAAACCGGCCGGCTACCTGAGTAATGAGACTGAGATTCGCCAACTCAGCAAGTTTTTCTTTTGGGGAGCATGGGTTTGCAGTGTGGAGAGACCAGGGGAAAAATACAGCTACACCCATAATTGGCCATTTGATCCGGAGGCGGGCAATACTCCGACTGCTTCCACTATGGTCTGGAGCCTGATTGGGTTATTGGCATTGATCTTAGGTTTGGGCGCTGTCATGTATTACTATGGTCAGTTTGAGCAACTGAATGAATCCTACCTCACCAAGGGTTCTTCGGAAATGATCACCGAGGAGAAACTTCGAAACTACCATCCTACCCCAACCCAGCGGGCAACTTTCAAGTTTTTCTATGTTGCGATTTTACTATTCCTTCTCCAGGTTCTGGCGGGAGTATTGACGGTTCACGATTTTGTTGGCTTCACCAATTTCTTTGGCTTTGACCTTCAGAAACTCATCCCCATCACCATTTCCCGCAGTTGGCATGTGCAGATTTCCTTGTACTGGATTTCAGCTTGTTGGGTAGGAATTTCCTTCTTCATTCTTCCTCTACTTTCCAAAAAAGAACCTGAAGGTCAGCTCAATCTCATCAACCTTTTGTTCGGAATATTCTTCGTGATGGTAGCCGGCTCTGTCGTGGGAATGTACATGGGCCCTCAGGGGATGATGGGTTCCATGTCCCGATGGCTGGGACATCAGGGGTGGGAATTTGTGGAATTGGGCAGACTCTATCAATACATGCTTTTGGGGATTTTCGCTCTTTGGGCAATAATCGTTTACCGTGGATTGAAAGGAACATTCCAAAAAGGCAAACCCTGGGAACTTCCAAACTGGCTGATCTATGCCATTGTCTGTATTCTGCTCTTACTCGTATCCGGGTTTGTCGCTACACCTGAGACCAACTTCGTCGTAGCTGACTTCTGGAGATGGATGGTGGTGCATATGTGGGTTGAGGCATTTTTCGAAGTCTTTACCACCATTATCGTTGGCTACATGATGGTGATGATGGGATTAGTAAATCGCCAGGCCGTTGTCAAGGTTGTTTATCTCGCCGCTTTGCTATTCCTCGGGTCCGGATTGCTGGGGATTTCCCACAATTTCTATTGGAATGCCAAACCTGTCGCTACACTCGCACTTGGTTCTGTCTTTTCCACCTTGCAAGTGGTACCTCTGATCTTGCTCACACTGGAAGCATGGAAAATGCAGAAAATGCCCTTTAACCTGCTAAACAAAGAAAATCCAAAAGACCGTTCTGCGCTCTTTGCCATGCCAGGAGTTTTCCTGTTCCTGCTAGGTGTCAATTTCTGGAATTTCTTCGGAGCGGGTGTGTTCGGGCTTATCATCAATCTACCTATTGTGAATTATTACGAACATGGAACTTACCTGACTGTAAATCATGGTCACGCAGCGCTGATGGGTGTTTATGGCAATTTATCCATCGCCGCAATTCTATTTGCCCTGAGGTTTCTGGTAAACGCTTCGGCATGGAATTCCCGATTGGTTAAAATTTCATTCTGGTCAATCAACGGAGGCCTGATTCTCATGGTCTTGATGGATTTGTTTCCAGCCGGTATCCATCAACTATTCACTGTGATTGATAAGGGATATTGGTTTGCCAGATCCCAGGAGTTCATCCAGAGTGCTCCTTTCCAAACCATGACCTGGCTGAGAATTGTGGGTGGTTCTTTGTTTTTCCTCGGAGGAGTAATGCCCCTTACCTGGCTGGTACTAAAAAGTGCTGCACACCTAAAACCAAGCAGGCCGATTTCAGCAGTTTCAGTCAACGGAAGCCTTAAAAAAGAAAAGGTCTATTAATCGCTCAAAACCAAAAAACAGAATGCGAATACATAATTTGAAGCCAACTATTATTCACTTTAAATAGGTCCGATTGTATTAAACGAGTCAAGAGTTAAGTTGCGAATCACCCTTAAGAGTGGAGCCTTCGGGCTTCACTTTTTTATTTTACAAAACTCAATTTTCTCACCAGGCGGGGAAAAGTTGAGTCTTTCCTAACTAATGAAAATACAGAAATACTTGCCTTAATTTCTCCAGACAAATTGAGGTCCGGAGGAAATTATTGACTGATCAAGCTGTGGCTTTTTGCTAGGCCCCAAATCCTCCAGAGTCTTAGTTTGATTCACAAAATGCTGCAAGTAATAATGTCCTTTGTATCCCCGGGCAGCCAAAAAATTCTTCATTTCAGCCAGCTCATCCCCATTTATCTGAGATGAGTGAACCGTCGTTCTCACTTCCATCTGGATATCGTGCGCAAGGAGGAGTTTCAGGCTTTTCTCAAACTGATCAAAAAAAGAGCTTCGGGTTATTTTCTGAAAACTTCCGGGCAAGGATTTGAAATCCAGGGCAACATAATCCAGAAGATTTTGGCTCATCATTTTTGCAAGCACATCCGGACGGCTCCCGTTGGTATCCAGTTTAATCTGCATTCCTAAAGCTTTTATTTCCCGGGCAAAATCAATAATCCCCGGGTGAAGAGTACACTCTCCTCCACTGAGTACGACACCATCAAGCAACCCTTCTCGCTTTTTTAAAAAAACAAGGACATCGGCAAGCCCCAGCTTGCCTTTGCCCTTGACAATCTCCGGGTTGTAGCAATAGCCACAGCGCATATTACAGCCTGCAAACCATAAGATGCAGGCTGTCTTATCCGAAAAATCGAGTAATGTAAACGGAGTGATGCTGAAAATCGGAAGCGCTTCAACCCCGGTTTTCTGCAAAGTGCTGTCGCTGTTTATGTTCACCTTTTTTTCCAATATTAAAACTCTCAACCGGACGATGATATCCCATCACCCGAGTGTAGACCAGACATTTGGTTCTTCGCTCAGTATTGCTTTCTAAAAGAAGCTGAGTCTCATTTTCTAATTGAATTTCATAGATTACTTGCATGTGTATTTGGGGTTTGGTTAAGTGCTTCGAGTAAGGATTCATCACAATGCGGGCAGTATTCATGCTCGCCATTCAAGTATCCGTGAACAGGACAAATACTGAATACCGGCGTCACGGTGATGTAGGGTAATTTGAAATTAGAGAGGACTTTTTTGACCAAATTCCGGCAG